>JAJFFA010001048.1 GCA_021776885.1 Planctomycetota bacterium | reverse complement strand
GCTCCAGGCCCGGCCGGTGGAGTTCCTTCAGCTGCAGCATGGACCCCCGACTTTCCATCCACTAGGAGTCTGCGACGCTGGTCGGCAAAGGTCAAAGCAACGGCCGGCGAGGGAACCTCGCCGGCCGTCTTGCTTTGCTTCGCTGAGAGAGGTGCGGTGTTACGCGGCCTTGTTCTCGAGAACCTTGGCGGCGCCGACAGACTCGATTTTAATGCTGCGCGGCTTCATCGCCTCGGGCACTTCGCGCACCAGTTCGACGAAGAGCAGGCCGTTTTCCAGGCCAGCGCCGGTTACCTTGATATGGTCGGCAAGGTCGAAACGGCGCTCAAAGGGGCGCGTGGCGATACCACGATGGAGATAAGACAGCTCGCCGCCATCGGCCTTTTCCTTGCGGCCGGCAATGACCAGGCTGGATTCCTTGACGGTGATGTCAAGCTCGTCCTCGCTGAAGCCGACCACCGCCATGGCGATGCGATAGGTATCGTCGCCGGTCTTTTCGATGTTGTAGGGCGGATAGCTCAGCGCGGTTTCATCGATTCGGCTCACCGAATCGAGCAGGTTCGTCATGCGGTCGAAGCCGACCGAGGCGCGGAAGAGGGGGGAAAGATCGATTGCTCGCATGGCCATATCCTCCTTGATTGAGCAACATGGAAAGGATGGCCCGCCATTTGGCCGGACCGTCTTACGTGGTTCACCCGCCGGGACCCGATTCAGTCGGCATCCCAGGGGCATGAGAGGGATATAATGACCCTCCTGCGCATTTCAAGAGCTAAGGGACTCAGGACAACCAGTTGAAAAGAAAAGAAAAATGAATTATCGGGCGAGAATGTGGAAAATTCTTTCCACCAACCGTTTGTTAAGGCCGCATCGCTTAGGTTAAATGCCAGGCCAGAGCCTTGATGCGAGCATGCCCCCCGTGAGCCAGACCGCGCAGATCGTCCCTCTGACGGACAGCACCTACCAGGAAGCGCTGGCCTTGACTCATGAGGCGCGCAGCTTCATCGAGGCGCGTCGCGGCGAACGCGGAGCCACCTGTTCGCCGGCCGAATCGCTGCGAATCAGTTGCGAGATCATGCGGCTGACCTCGCGCCTGACCCAGGTCATGGCCTGGCTGATGGTCCAAAAGGCGGTCCATGCCGGGGAGATTTCACGCGAGGACGCCCACGAGCCGAACTGCCGGCTTTCCGGGCACGATGTCTGTGGCGCGCAAGACCCCGACTTGGTGATCGACCTGACCCCGACACTGGTCGATCTTCTCGATCGCTCCCTGCGCCTCTACCAGCGCGTCGCCCGCCTCGATGCAATGCACGACGACACGCCGGATTAGCCCTAACGGCATTTCATTGATCCGGCCCGGTCTTGCCATGGGCGAGGCGCAGGCAATTCAAGAAGGTCTCCACCAATCGCGAGGGCATCGGCGAATGACGCACGATCGCCGAATGGTCGCTTTGATAGTGATAGATCTTGGGGCGAATTCGCCGCATCGCGCCCCGCTCGACGAAGGGCCGGGCGTAGTGATCGGGCAGAAACCCGAGGTAGCGTCCTGACAGAATGAGCGCGGCCAGTGCTTGCTCGTCATAGACATCGGCGCTGCGCTTCAGTTTCAACTGGCGACTGACGATCATGTTCGGCGAGTGAAACCCGATCCCGGCATACTTGCACTGCTCGATGTCGCGCCGCTTGATCTGGGAATCATCTTTTTCGACCAGGGAATGGTCCTTGCCACCATAGAGGTACATCTGTTCCGCGTAGAGCGGGATGTAGTCCATGCTGGTGGACTGCCGATGGGTCGGGATAATCCCCAATTGAAAACGGCCGTCCAGGACGCCACGTTCGATGACGTTTGTCGGCTCGGTGTGGATTTCGATCGTGATCAGAGGCGCCATGTCGTCGAAGAGCCTGAGCGCCTCGGGAAGTCTGGCGTCTTGATTGGTGACCGCCTTGTCGAAGGTGGCGATAGAAAGATGTCCGGTCAGACGCAGGTGAATGTCGTCGACCTTGGCGCGAAAGGTATCGATGGCGGAGATCAGCTGAGACGATCCCTCGAAGACCCGTTCGCCCTCGGTCGTCAATGCGAAGCCGGCGGGGCCGCGATCGCAAAGCTTGACCCCGAGGCGGAGCTCGAGGTCGGTCAGGTGCCGGCTGATGGTCGAGCGGCCAATGTTGAGTTCGAGCTCGGCGGCCGACACGCCGCCGCAGGCCACGACCGAGCGAAAGACCCGCAGCAGCCGGATGTCAACGTCGCTCACGCGCCCGAGCAGAGCTTTTCGCGCCATGGCTAATGTTTCATGTTAATCAAACACAGCTTCGAAAACTTAGTCTACATGAAACAATTTTAGCCTGATAGGGTTAACCTCAAGGTCCGGCAGAACATTTGGTTCTGACAGGATCACCCGAAAACCGGGACCATGACTTGGGACGGCGCATCTATTCCTAGACTTCACTCCTGATGGGCCGACCCGAGCGCGGGACCTGTTAAAGCTCGCGAGGCAGTTTCATGCCTTGATGCGAACAGAGGAGGATACAATGCGATTTGCGGGAACAGTTGCCGCCACGGCTTGCGTAGCCCTGGCTTTGTTACTCAACGCCGGCGCCGACGCCTCGGCGAAGACCTACAAGATGGCCGTGGGCGATGCCCATGGCAGTGCCCAACATGCAATGGGCGAAAAGTTTGTCGAAGTTTTCGCGGCGAAGACCGGCGGCAAGCATACCGCCAAGATGTTTCTCAACGGCCAACTTGGCAGCGAGCAGGACACCATCAACGATGCCTCCATGGGCGTCTTGGATTTCTCGCTCCTCGCCATCAACAACATCACCCCCTTCTCGCCGACCGTTGGTGTCTTCACGCTTCCCTACGTGATCTTGAGCCTGGAGGATGCCGAGAAGCTGACTCAGGGCCCGGCCGGCCAAGAGCTGATAGACAACACCATCCGCGACGCCGGCGTGCGCATCGTTGGCTGGACCTACACGGGATTTCGCGTTCTCACTAACTCCAAGAAGCCGATCAAGACCCTGGAAGATCTCCAGGGCGTGGTGGTCCGGGTGCCCAAGAACGAAATCATGATCGACACCTACAAGTCCTGGGGTATCAACCCGACGCCGATGGCCTGGTCCGAGACCTTTACGGCGCTGCAGCAGAAGGTCGTCGACGGTCAGGACAACCCCTACCTGACGGTTCATTCGATGAAGTTCTACGAGGTGCAGAAGTACGTCACCACGATCCGCTACATCTTCTCGATCGAGCCGCTCGTGGTTAGCGAGGGCGTGTTCCAGGACATGGACGAGGAGACCCAAACGGCTATCCTCGAGGCCGGCAAGGAGGCGACCCTGTACAGCGCCGCCCACCTGCGCGCCTCCGAAGCGGCGATCAAGGAAGACCTGCTCGCCAAGGGCATGCAGATCGACGCGCCCGCGGACGACGAAAAGGAATGGATCGCCAAGGCGACCGCCGCCGTCTGGCCCAAGTACTACGACTCGATCGGTGGCGTCGAGAAGCTCAACGCGATCCTGAC
>JAJFFA010001047.1 GCA_021776885.1 Planctomycetota bacterium | reverse complement strand
GCCGTCCGCGTCGATGTCCCCGGCGTCGAGGCGTGCGCCGTCCGCGTCGATCGCATGGCGGCCGACGCCCGAGCCGGCCTGGGCTGGGGTCAGGCCCAGGCGCGCCAGGCGCCCCGACTGACGGAAGAACACGAGCACCTCCGCCGCCTGGGTCTCGGGCTCCCACGCGTGCACGCTACGCAGGGCGGGCAGCTCGCTGCCGCGCAGGGGACCGAAGGAGCCGCTGTCCTGCTGCAGCCGGAAGCTCAAGGGATGCCGCGCCTGCATGCGTGTGTAGAGCAGGTCGCGGCGGCCGTCGGCGTCGAGGTCGACCAGGTCGACGCGATCGAGCTCGTGCTCGAGGTGGTCGAGGGCGACGGCGCCCGCGCGCTCCCCGGCTGCGGACCGCGCGGGCAGGAGCCAGAGGGTGTCGCCGGCCGCGGCCACGAGCTCGTGCGTGCCGTCCCCGGTCAGGTCGCCGGCGACGAGCGCCTCGCAGCCCTGCTCCAGGGCCTCGAGCTCGATGCGCAGCGGCGCGGCGCTGGCCAGGGCGCTGGGTCCCGAGATCAGGGCCAGGCGCGCGCCGCTCGTGACCCAGGCCAGGTCGCTCGCTCCGTCGCCGTCGAAGTCGCCACAGGCGAGGTGCAGGACGCGGCGCTCCTCGGGCAGCGAGATGCGCTCGAAGCGCGCACTGTAGGTCAGCTCGTTCGCGTCGCCCGTGGCGCTGTTCGGCACGCTATCCGCTGCGTCCGGCGCCAGGCGGCGTAGAACGGTGATGCGCGAGCGGCCGTTCTCGATCAGCGCCAGGTCGCCCCGGCCATCGGCGTCGAAGTCGCCGTGCAAGAGGCCGTAGGCGCTGTCCGAGAGCTCGTAGATCTCGAAGCCGTCGAAGCCGATCTGCGCGGCGTCGCCCGTTGTGCAGAACGGGGCGCAGAACGGGGCGCAGAACGGGGCGCAGAACGGGGCGCAGAACGGGGCGCAGAGGGGGGCGAGCAGCGCGGCTCGCAGCGCGGAGGTGAGCATGAAGGGGATGCTACACTGCCGCCACGATGCTGAGTGAACGTCACTGGAGTGTGCCGGGTGTCCTGGCCCTGTGTTGCCTGGTCACGGGGGCGCGGAGCGCATGGGGCCAGGAGACCGAGCCGGCGCCGCGCGACACGCCTCCCGAGACTGGGCCGGACGCACCCGGGGCGCGGGTCGGTGGCCTGGTGCTCGTGGACCTGGGGGCCGGGCGCTCCCTGAGCGGCACGCTGCTGAAGGAGACGGCGGAGCACCTGTTCCTGGACGTGGGGCCGACCATCGTCGAGCTGCCGCGTACCGGCGTGGTGTCGGTCGAGGTCCTGGGGGCGCGCTCGAGAGCGGACGGGGCGCGGGGAGCCCGGGCGGCCGGCGAGCTCTTCCACGAGGTCGAGCGCTCGGCCGCTTCCGTGCGTGAGAACACCGAACGCGTGGGGCAGGGTGTCGTCCTGGTGCGCGTTCCCGGCTCCCTGGGCTCCGGCTCGATCCTGAACGACGAGGGGCACGTGCTGACCAATGCCCACGTCGTGCAGGACGAGCAGGAGATCACGGTCACGGTCTTCGCCAAGGGCGAGCGCGGGTTCGAGAAGATCGTCTTCGAGGACGTCGAGATCGTGGCCATGAACCCCTACTGGGACCTGGCCCTGCTGCGCATTCCGCCGGACCAGCTGGCCGGGCACGACCTGGTGGCGGTGCCCTTCGGTAGCCTCGACGAACTCGCCGTCGGAGACCCGGTGTTCGCCATCGGCAACCCCATGGGGCTCGAGCGCACGGTCTCCCAGGGCATCGTCAGCACCAAGAATCGGGCCAGCTCGGGCATGCTCTACGTGCAGACGACGGCGGCCGTGAACCCGGGCAACAGCGGCGGCCCGCTGTTCAACATGAAGGGCGAGCTGGTCGGCGTGGTGACCTGGATCTACCTCGGTACCGAAGGGCTGAACTTCGCCATTCCGGTGTCGACGGCGAAGACCTTCCTGCGCAACATCGAGGCGTTCAGCTTCGACAAGGAGCACCCGGGGAGCGGGTTTCGCTACCTGCGGCCGCCGCGCAAGGGCGAGGCGCGCGGGGACGCGGGCGTGCGCTGAGCGGCCCGCAGCACACGGGGCGAGCGATTGCGCTCGAGGCCCGAGTCCCGTCGCCCGCTCCAACGCCTCTAAATAGGTAAGTCCGTCGGCAGCTGAGCGAGGTTGTGGGAACCTCCAGCCGTCGAGGGGCATCAAAATCATCCCGCGTCGTTCCTACAGCCGCCGGGCAGGGTACGGCACACTGGTCTTGGCCCGCTGCCGCGCGGCGGGCTCCGCGCTCTCTTATTCCATTGCTCTCTCAGGAGGATCCCATGGCTTCCCTCGACCGCGCCCTGCGCGTCGGCTGCGTCGGTGCACTCGCACTCGCAGCCGCCTGCCAAGGTGCCGACACGGCCCGCATCGACTCACCGCCCGCGCTGGGGGTCGCGCCGAGCGACAGCGTCGGCTCACGGCCGGTCAGCAACTACAAGGACGAGCGCGTACGCCTCGCCCTGCTCGGTCTCGACTATGCCTCCGGCCGGCCGCTGGCCAGCGCCGACGCGGGCGACGTCGTCGCGGGCCTCGACGCGCGGGACGTTCCGGCCTTGCTGGAAGCCGGCCACGCTCAGCTGGGTCGCAACGAGAAGCTGGAGGCCATCGGCTCGTTCACCCGTGCTGTCTTGCTCTCCCCGCAGGCGGCGCCCCTCGAGGCGCTCGGGGACGCGCTGCGCATGGAGCGCTTCGAAGCCCGCTCGGAGGCGGCCTACCGCGCGGCCCTCGACCTCGAGCCCGACTCGGCGCAGCTGCACCACAAGCTGTCCGAGGTGCTCTGGATGGGACCGCGCTCCGAGGAGGCCCTGAGCGAGGCCCGCGAGGCCGTGCGCCTTGCGCCCGAGCACGGGCCGGCCCAGCGCAACCTCGCGCTCTGGTCGTACTACGCCGGCGACGACGCCTCCGCCTGGAGCGCCACCCAGCGCGCCGAGGACCTGGGGCAGGCCGTGCCGCCCCAGTTCCGCGCCCTGCTCTCCGCCCGTACACCCGAGCCGCCGCGCGCGCGCTGACCGAAGAGGATCAAGCCATGCAACGAAGCAACAAGAATCGCATGCCGCTCTCCGTGGGCAGCCTCGCGGGCGCCGTCGCGCTGCTCGCCAGCGCCGCCAGCGGCCAGGTCGACGTGGGCATCCAGACCCAGGTCGACACGACCCGCGGGCCGAACCCGTGCAACGAGACCACGATGAGCGCGGCGGCTTCCAACCCGCTGGTCGTCGTCGGCGGTTGGAACGACTACCGCGAGGGATCGCCGCGTACCGGCATCGGCCTCAGCACCGATGGTGGTGAGACCTGGAACGACTTCCTGCTGCGCGCCCCGGCGCCGCACCAGAGCGGTGTCGAGGGGGACCCGATGACGGCCTACGACAACCGCACCGGGACCCTCTGGGCCGGGGGCATGTCCTTCGCCGGCAACGGCGGCATCTTCGTCGCGCGCAAGGACATCAGCGACGCCGCCTTCCAGCCGCCGGTGATGGCGCGCATCAGTGGCAGCGTCGACAAGGGCTGGATGGCCGCCGGACCGGACCCCGCCGACCCCATGGGCAACACCCTGCTCTACGTCGCCTACAACCAGGGCCTGATCCGTTCGACGGACATGGGCGCCACCTGGACCGCGCCCGTGTCCCTCGGCAGCGGCCTCGGCTTCCTGCCGCGCACTGGCCCGAACGGCGAGCTCTACATCGCGTACTGGAACGTGGGCAGCCAGGTCAACCTGATCCGCAGCTTCGACGGCGGCGTCACCCTCTCGGCGCCGATCACCATCGCCAACCGGATGGACGTCTGGGGCATCGACGGCTCGCGCTTCCCGGGCAACTACCGGGTCGCCTCCCTCGAGGGGCTGTGCGTCGATCAGGTCAGCGGCGACCTCTACTGCGTCTACCCCGACACCACGGACAACATGGGGGGCAACGCCAACGTCGACGTCTACTTCACCCGCTCCCAGGACCAGGGCTCGACCTGGAGCGTGCCGGTCGTGATGAACGGCGACAACTCGCCGACCGGCGACCAGTTCTTCCCCTGGATCGAGATCGACGAGAACGGGCGCCTGCACGTGGTCTACAACGACACGCGCCTCAACGCGCAGAACGACAGCGCGCCCCAGGGGCTGATCGACGTGTTCTACGCCTACTCGGACGACCAGGGGGCGACCTGGACCGAGGAGCGCCTGACGCCGGCCACCTGGTCCAGCGCCACGGACGGCTTCGGTGGGGGCTTCATCGGCGACTACCTGGGCATGTCCAGCGCCGGCGGCCGCACCCTCCCGCTGTACGTCGACACCGCGCCCAACGGCAATGCGGACGTCTTCACCCACGTGATCAGTGACGGGCCGACCAGCTACTGCTTCGGCCTCGGCTGCCCCTGTGGCAACGACGACCCCGACGCGGGCTGCGGCAACACGGGCTTCGACGGCAACGCGACGACGGGCTCCCTGCTCTCCAGCAGCGGCTCGACTTCGGTGGGTGCCGACGACCTGGTGATCCGCGGCAGTGGCGTCAACGCGGGCACCTCGGGCCTGCTCTTCGCCGGCACGACGCGCATCAACGCCCCCTTCGGCGACGGCCAGCGCTGCGTCGGCGGGCAGACCTTCCGCTACCCCGTGCGCGCCGCCGATGGGGCAGGCGTGATCACCTACGGCCCCAACGAGCTGGTGGCCATCTCCCAGAACTTCGCCGCGGCCGGGCAGGTGAACGTCAACTCGACGTTCCACTACCAGCTCTGGTACCGCGACCCGATGAGCCCCTGTGGCAACGCGTTCAACACCTCGAACGCGCTGACGGTGCAGTGGCAGTAGCGAATAGCGAGCGCGGGTAACCCACGCAGCGACGGGCGGGGGAGGCGCTCTAAGCGGCTTCCCCGCCCGTCTCTTCGTCGAGCCACATCCCATGGACCACAACCCCCGAACCCGGAGAGCGGCCGCGCTGGCCGCAGTGCTCAGCCTGTCCCTGGCGCAGGTCGAGGCCCAGGTGCGCCTCGGCCCCCAGACGCGGGTCGATGCCAAGGCCGGCGGAGCGCCGTGCAACGAGACGAGCCTCGGCGCCAGCCCGGCGGATCCCCTGGTCTGGGTCGCCGCCTGGAACGACTACCGCATGGGCAACAACGCCCGCGTCGGGCTGGGGCTGAGCTTCGACGGCGGGCTGACCTGGAGTGATCGCCTGCTGCGCCCGCCGCCCGACCACCGCGGCATGATCGAGGGCGACCCGATG
>JAJFFA010001046.1 GCA_021776885.1 Planctomycetota bacterium | reverse complement strand
CAGGGACGGCGCCCGCGACCCCGGCCCGGAGCGTCGAGTCCGCACGACGCGACGCGACCGACGCGCGCTCGCTGGCCGCAAGCACGGTGGGCAACGAGCCCTTCGCGCTGAGCATCGCCCGCACCACCCTCGACGGCCTCGAGCTGACCCTGGTCGACGAGACGGTCGAGCCGCCGGCCGAGCTCGAGCTGCTGGCCAGCCTGCTGCTCGAGGACCTGAAGCTGGGGGCCCCGGAGGACGCGGCGAGGGTCGACCCGGCGAGCGCCGATGGAACCGACGCGGGCGAGACGTCCAGCGCGACCCAGGCCGAGGGCGGCGCGGCGAGTCCGGCGCGACTGGCCCTGACGCTCTCGGCCCCGGGGGTCTGCGATCAGATCCTGATCGAGGGCACGCTGCTGCCCCCCGTGGGGTCCGCGGCCCACGCCCACGGCGCCCTCGCCCTGGAGCTGGCCGCCCACGGCCTGGCTCCGGATGCCCTCGCCGCCCACCTCGCCGCCCTGGGCCTCGAGTCGACCTTTGATTCCGGCACCTTTCGCGCGCACGTGAACGCGGTCGTGGACCGGCGCTTCGACGGTACCTGGCAGGCGGACTTCGAGCTCTCGTCGCTGCAGCTGGCGGACGCGGAGACCGAGCTCCTGGCCCTCGATCGCCTGGTGCTCAAGAACGCGGCCTTCTCCCCCAGCGGCCGCACGCAGCTGGGCACGATCGACCTGCGCGGGACGCGCCTGCACGCTCGTCGCGACGCCAGCGGCAGCGTCCACGTCGCCGGCCTGCGTACCCGCGCCGCGACGGCCCCGCGCGGTGCGAGCGCGCCGAGCACGAGCCCCCCGGACGAGGCCCAGGAAGCCGAGCCGATCAGCGTGCCCGAGCTGACCCTGACGCGCTTCGCGTGGAGCGACGTCGCCCTGATCTTCGAGGACGAGGCCGTCGTGCCGCCCGCGCGCTGGTCGGTCGATGAGCTCTCCATCGAGCTCGAGGACCTGGCCCTGGGACTGAGCGATCCCACCCCCGCCCGGCTACGCGTGCAGCTGGCCATCAACGAGCTGGTCGAGGAGCTCGTCCTCGAGGGCAGCCTGCAGCCCGGCGCGGGTCCCGCACTCGACCTCGCCACGCGGCTCGTCCTGCGCGGGCGCGGCATCACCTACGACGCGGCGCGCCCGTACCTGGCGCAGGCTGGCTTCGAGACCGCCCTGGAGTCGGGCCAGCTCGATGCGCGTCTGGTGGCCGAGGTCCACACCCGCGAGGACAGCGCGGACCTGGGTTTGAGCTTCGCCCTCGAGAGCCTCGCCTATCTGATCGACGAGGAGCCGACCCTGTCCCTCGCCGCCCTGCGGGTCCCCGACGCCACCCTCGGCTCGCGCGGGATGCACATCGGTGACATCTCGATCGACTCGCCCCTGCTGGAAGCGCGCCGCGACGCCCAGGGCGGAGTCCACGTGCTGGGTCTGCGTCTACCCGCCGAGCCCCTGCAGCCCGTCGCCGAGCTGCAGGCGCTGCCGAGCGCGGAGCCGAGCGCGGAGACCGACACGGAACCGGTGGCCGTGGCACCGACGACGAGTGACGAGGGTACGGCCGGGTCACAGGAGGCCGAGCGCCCGGCCAAGCCGCCGACGCCGATCCACCTTGCGGGAGTCGATCTGCGTGGGGCCGCCCTGAGCTGGCACGACGCAACCCACACCCCCCCCATCGACCTGGCCCTCGAAGTCGGGGTCCGAGTCGGGCCGCTCCTGATCGGCCCCGGCGCGACGCCCGCCCAGTTCGACGTGCGCGCCCGAGTCGAGGGATGCCTCGACGAGCTGGCCCTGACCGGGGCCGTGACCCTCGATCCGGAGAGCCTCGGCCTGGACGCGGCCCTGGTCCTGCGCGGCGTGCGCAGCGGGCCGCTGGCGGCCTACTTGCCCGCCGGCGTCGAGTCGCGCCTCGTCGGCGGCAGGCTCGACGCCAGCTTCGACGCGGAGTGGGCGCGGGCCAAGGCCGGCGGCCACCGCGCCCGGGCCCTGGCCAGCAACGTCGTCTGGCGCGACGGCGAGGACGGGGAGCCCCTGCTCAGCATGGGTCGGGCGGGCATCGTCGCGCCGCGGGTGGACCTGGCGGGGGACCGAGTGCAGATCGAGTCGGTCGTGCTCGAAGGGCTCGAACTCGACCTCGTCAGCGGACCCGACGGCACCCTCGAGGCCCTGGGCCTGGTGTTGCGCCCCACGCCGGAGGAGGCCGTGGCCGTCGGCCTGGAGGACACTCCGGACGCCGCGCCCGGGAGCCTGGCGCAGCAGGTGAGCGCCCTCGAGGCGAGCGCTACGAAGAGCAGCGCGCCGCCGGCCGCCGCAGCGTTCCGCGGCCGCCTGCCGGAGATCTCCCTCGAGCGGCTCGACGTGGGCATCGCGCGCCTCGGCCTGCGCAATGGCGAGCGCCCGGACGCTCAGCCGCTGGAGGCAAGCCTGCGGATCACCACCCCTGGCCCCCTGACCCTGCTCTCTGCGGAGCCCTACGATCTGGCACCGCTCGAGCTCGTGCTCGAGGGCGCCCTCGACCCGCTGGTCGAACGCCTGGCCCTGCAGCTCGAGGTGAGCCCCTTCTCGAACGAGCCACGCCTGGAGCTGGCGCTGCAGCTGCGCGGCATCCACGGTGACGCCCTCGAGCGCACCCTCCCTGCCCTGGCCCAGAGCCTCGACGCCAGCCGCATTGAAGACGGCGCCCTCGACCTCGGGGTCAGCGTGCATGGGCGCGTACGGCGGCGCGGTCCCCTGTCCATCGATCTCGCCTCCGGGATCGGCATGGAGGTCTCGATCGAGGGTCCGATTCTGCGCGGCACGCCCGATGGCGAACCCCTGGCCGGCGTGCGCGGGATCTACGCCGAGGTCGAGAGCTTCCGGCCCACGACGGGCGACGTGGTCATCCGGACCCTCGAGATCGACACGCCCCTGGCGCGCGTCGCCCGGGAACCGAACGGCCTGCGCGTCGCCGGGATCCTGCTGCGGGATGCTCTCGAGGGCGAGGCGCTGGATCCGGATCCGGCCGCCGACCCGGCGCCGACGGACAGCGTCGCGACGGCGCCCCCCGAGGCCAATGGCGA
>JAJFFA010001045.1 GCA_021776885.1 Planctomycetota bacterium | reverse complement strand
CGCGCACGCGGCGCGCGGAGACGTGCAGGGCGCCCTCGGCGCGCAGGTTCTCGAAGGACACGTCGTGCCAGGCGCTGGGCACGGCCGGGAAGATCCGCAGGCGCCCGCCGTGGCTCTGCAACAGCATCTCGTGGGCGGCTTCGAGGGCCAGGAAGTTGCCCTCGAGGGTGAAGGGGCGATAGGTGAAGTTCGACAGGCCGCGCCCCGACTGATCGCCGTTCAGGTGGAAGCCGTTGCGTCCGACGAAGGCGCCCGCGAAGTCGCCGAGGTAGCGCGCTGCCTGGTCGCCGCGCCCCGCGCGTGCCTCGAGACACGCCATCCAAGCGAAGCTGTAGCCCACCCAGGCCGAGGTGCCCAGGGACTCGAGGCGCTCGAGGGTGGCCTGGACGATGCGCTGCTCGCGGCGCTCACCCTCGATCGAGACCAGCCCCAGAGGCCAGATGGCCAGGGTGTGGGAGAGGTGCCGGTGGGAGCTCTCGACCTCGACTCCCCGGGCGTAGGCGAGGGAGCCCCGGGTGTCGACGGGCAGGGACGCGAAGGACGTGCTCGCGGTTCGCCAGCGGGCGGCCTGCTGCGGCTCGCCGAGCTCCGTCGCCATGTCGGCCAGGGCGCCGAAGAGCCACTGGCACAGGGCCTGGTCGTAGGCGGAGTTCGGCTCGAGCCAGGCGCGCAGGCTGTCGTCGAAGATCTCGGGCGAGCTCGAGAGCGGCAGGAAGAGCTCTCCGCGCAGGTTCGGCTCGAGCAGGCCCAGGAGCGCCTCACCGATCGCGGCACAGAAGGGATAGGCGCGCTCCTCGAGGAAGCCGCGGTCGAGGCTGAAGCGCCAGTGGCGCTCGAAGGAGCGCGCGACCCAGGCCCCGTTCGTCGGCGAGAGGGCGTACTGCGCCCAGCCGCCGAGGGGCTGTCCGTCGAGGGCAGCCACACCGGGCACGACCGCGCCTTCTACGCCGTAGAACTCCCGCGCGAAGCGCCGGTAGCGCGGCAAGAGCGCCGTGTTCCACTCGAGGAAGCTCATGCCCGCCTCGTCGAGGCCGGCCACGTGCCAGGCGGCGTAGGTCGTCTGGGTGTTCAGGTCGTGGTGGAAGTCCCCCTTCCACGGCGGCAGACCGCCCTCGTCCGCCGTCCACACCCCCTGCAGCGGCATGGGCGGGGCACCGCGCCGGGAGCCCGCGCCGTAGAGGTAGCGCGCCAGGTCGAGCTGGGCCTGCACGCGTGCGTCGGGCACCTGGATGCGGGAGGTCGCGAAGAGGTCGCGCCACCAGGCGAGGTGCGGCGCGCGGGCCGCGTCGTAGCCCGTGTCGAGGGCGCGCAGCACGCGCCGGCGTGCCAGGGCCAGGGCGTCGGGGGTGATGCGGTTCGAGGTCGTGGCGAAGGCCAGGGTGGTGCTGCCGCCCGCTTCCCGGGCGCCGACCAGGGTCACCCACTCGCGCTCGCCGCTGCCACGCTGCAGCATCCAGACCAGATCCCCCTCGCTGCCGCGCTCGGCGTCGGGGTAGCCGAGTCGATCGAGACCGGCGGGTCGGAGCAGCTCGATGCCCGGGCGTCCCCCCGGGAGCCGCACCAGGGTCACCGGTTCGACGGCGCTGGCGAAGGCCTCGAGCACGGCGCCGCCGGCCGGCACGACGCGCGCGTCCGCGCGGGTCAGCACGACGCGCGCCTCCGCGCGGGTCAGGTCGAGGACGAAGCGCTCGCAGGCCAGGTCTTCATCGAGGGTCAGGACCAGGCGTCCCGCCGGCAGCTTCGTCGGGTAGGCGACGTCGACGTAGGGTCGATCGAACAGGGCGGCGATGCGCTCGCGGTCCCCCGCTTCGACCCCCGCGCGCAGGGTGGCGTAGTTCCAGTCCTCGCCGCGGTACACCTGCGGCGTGCGCAGGTCCCACAGGTCGGCGCGGTCGAGGGACAGGTTCAGCGTCTGGCCCGCGCCCCAGACGAGGGTGCCGGTCATGCCGTTGCCCAGGGGCAGGCCCTCGTCCCAGCGCTCGATGGGCGCCTCGAGGACCAGGGGCTGGGGGCCAGCTTGAAAGGCAATTCGCGGCGCGGCGAGCGCCAGGAGCAGCAGCAGACTCACGGCAGGAGCTCGACTTCGGAGAAGCCCGGGCCGGCCTCGGCCACGACGGCTGGCGCGCTGCTGTCGAGCACGGTCAGGACCAGGCTCTTGACCGAGATCGGCTTGTCGAAGGGGATGGCGGTCTTGAGGGTCGGGTCGGGATCGACGTCGACCTCGAGGGTGGTGCGGTCGTTGACGACCAGGCGCACGCGCAGGGCGCGCGGGTCGCCCGACGCGGCCTTCCAGGGCTGGGCGTGGGACAGGACCAGGCGCCCGGCGCGCACGGCGCGCGAGAGCTCGAGGGTCAGGCTGGGCTCGGCGTCCGACGCCAGGCTGCGCCAGCGCGTGGCGTGGCTGCCGTCGAAGGCCAGGGCGGGAGCCTCGAGCTCGGTCTGCGACGACGCCGTCAGCTCGTAGTCGCGATCCAGCAAGAGGTTCTGACCTTCGTGCTTGCCGTACTCGAGCTGGGCGGCCAGGAGCGTCTCGCTGATGGTCACGTCCAGGGGCGGCGACTCGAGGAAGACGGGAGCGCCGTCTGATCCGCCGTCCGCCTCACCCTGGGTGTCCGGGGCGGGCAGGCACTCGAGGCGTACCCAGACCTGGTACTCCCCGCGGCGCTCGAAGGAGTGCTGCACGGGGAAGCGCTCCGCTCCCAGGACCGCGTCCCCCGCGGCGACCACCGCGAAGGGCTGCAAGGCGTCCGACCCCGCGCTCTCGCCCCGCGGGCGCACGAAGTAGGCCACCTCGCGCACCAGGGGCCCCTGTCCGGGCAAGCGCTCGAGCCGCGCCGCGGTCGCGCTGCTGAGGCCGTCGATCCACACGGTCAGGGGTGAGTCCCCGCTGGCCACGAGCCGCACGTCGGCCGCCTCGTCCTGGGTCGTGTAGCCGCGCAGACCCTGCTTGCTGGTTCCGGTCGAGGCACTGGCGCGATTCAGGAACAGCAGCCCGAGCATGGTGGCCAGCTCCTCGTCCTCGAACTTCCACGAGCCCGACGGCTCCTGGTGCTCGATCAGGTACGAGGCCCCGTCGAGGAACCAGGGTCGCTCGAGCAGGGTCTCCTGACCGAGGAGGCTCCCCAGCCGCTCCATGCCGTAGATGGCGTACATGTGGTGCACGGAGGGCGGTGCGTTCTGGGTCCAGGTGAAGTGCGCACCCAGCCAGGCCAGGCCCAGCTCGCGGGCGTCTTGCACCTGGTTCCGCAGGCTGGGGGAGAGCTCGCGCCCGAGCTGCTCCTCGGCGATCGCGTGCAGGGCCAGGGCGCCCAGGGTCAGGGACGCGGTGGGCTTCTGCCCGGGGACGTAGGCGAAGCCCGCCGCCTTCACCTCGCCGCCGCGCGCCGCGACGATCTCGTGCACGTCCTCCTGGCAGTCGAGGGAGCCCTTGACCAGCTTGGTCCAGATCTTGCCCGGCACCTCGAAGCCCGACTTCGCGGCGAGCCGCAGGGCGTAGCCGGCGAAGATCGCGTTGGACAGGTCACGCCGCGCCGTGCGGTGAACGGGATGCTCGGGATAGGCGTAGAGGCCGGTCGAGTCCTGCCAGCGCACGAGGTCCTCGCTGCGGGCGGCGAGCCAGGCCTGGTCCTCGGGAGTGCTCCCGACGCGCGACAGGGCCAGCACGTCGCAGGCTGCCGCGTAGGTGTAGCCGCCCTGTCGTTCGCGCGCGTACTCGAGGGCCATGCGGATCGCCGGGTGGTCCGGCGCGAGGCCGCTCTGGGACAGGGCGTAGGCCGCCAGGGAGGCGTGCCCTCCGCCGTACTCCTCGTGCACCCCCCACGAACCATCGACCATCTGCATCTCGAGCAGAAAGCCGACCGCGCGCGCGATGGCGGCGTCGATCGCCGCCGGGGACGGACTGGACGGCACCGACATGCGCAGTCCGAAGCCACCCAGCTCCTGGGTGACCTTGGCCAGCAGCGTGTGCGAGCCGGGCTCGAGGTGCAGGCTCAGGCGATCGTCGAAGGCCGTTGCCGAGCGCAGGATCGGGCGGTTGAGCACCACCTCGCCATCCAGCCACAGGCGCAGGGCATCGTCACTGCCCAGGGCCAGGACGAGGTCGGTCGCCTGATCGACTTCGAGCGTGCGGTACAGGAAGGCCTGGGCCTGGGTCGCCCCCGGCGCAACGCGCAGGAGATCGATCGGTCCGACGTCGAGTCGGGTCTCGTCGCCCGTCACCGCGATCTTGACCCAGGGGGCGCGGCCACCGCCCTTGTGCGGGTAGGCCTTCTCGAGGTCGAGGGGGCGCCCCTTGGCCAGGTCGCGCAGTTCGCGATCCAGGGGCCGCGCGCCGTCGAGTTCGTTCGACGCCCCGGGGAGCTCGAGGGGTGCGAGGGCCCACCAGGGGCCGAAACGCACCCCCTCGGGTGCCTGCGCGGCTGCAGGCGCCGCCGAGGCGACGCTGGCCAGGCAAAGCAGGAAGACCGCGGCGCGCCGCAGCGCACCACACCGATCCAGGAGGCTCGTGATCATCGCCGCTCAGGGTAACCGGAAGGGTTCCGACGCGTGCAGCTCGGCCACGCCGGTCGCCTCGACCAGGCGG
>JAJFFA010001044.1 GCA_021776885.1 Planctomycetota bacterium | reverse complement strand
ATCGGGCCGAATCGGGCCCACCCGCCGGGATGGCACCCGGGGGCTCGCGAATCGCCCCCCGGGCGAGCCTTCCCCCGCGCACCCCGCTTCCCTATACTCTTCGCCCCTCTGGCCCGCTGAGCGGTCCGGAGTCCCCTTGTCCGACGGCGTGCTCGAACCCCTACATTCGCGGCTCGTCGTCGGTCTCGGCAATCCTGGGCCCGAGTACGCGCCGACCCGCCACAACGTCGGGTTCCGCGTGGTCGACCGGATGGCCCGGGAAGAGGGGGTGCTCTTTCGGACTGCACGCCACCTGGATGGATTCCAGGGACGCTCCGCCTTCTCCTGGGCGCGCCTTGCATCGGGCGCCCTGCTCCTGAAGCCGGAGACGTTCATGAATCTGTCGGGCGAAGCCGTGGCTCCCGTCACCCGCTTTCTGGGGGGCGAGGAGTTCGACCCGGCGCGGCTCATGGTCGTCTACGACGACCTTGACCTGCCGACGGCAAGCCTGCGCCTCAGGCCCTTCGGGGGCGCTGGGGGACAGAAGGGCATGCGCTCCATCATCGATTGCCTGGGGACCGACCGTTTTCCGCGCCTGCGGATCGGGATCGGCCGCCCGGGAACCGACGCGGCGCGTCACGTCCTCGAAGCCTTCACCACGGACGAGGAGCCGGAGATCGACATCGCGGTGGCCGAGGCCACCGAGGCGATCTCCGCCTGGCTCGAGAGTGGGGACATCGAGGACTGCATGACGCGGTTCCATAGCCGCTGGAATCAGGACGCGTGAGTCCACGTGGGCTCTCCGCTCCGCATCATCACTTCGAGGAAACGAATGACACAGATTTATGAAGGCATGTTCCTCCTGGACAACCAGGTGGTGCGTGAGGGCTGGAGCGACGCCAAGGCGCTCGTGACGTCCACCCTGGAGAAGCACGGTGGGAAGATCCTCAGCGCCCGCCGCTGGGACGAGCGCCGACTGGCCTACCCGATCAAGAGCAGCCTGCGCGCCACGTATCTCTTGACCTACTACGAGCTGCCGCCCGAGGGGATCGCGGGCATGCGCCTCGACTTCGACCTGTCGGAGAAGGTGATGCGCTATCTGCACCTGTGCGTCGACGCCGTTCCGGAGGGTGAGGCCGACCTGGCCGCTGCCGAGAACGCCGACGACTTCGTGGTGCCGACGCCCCCCGAGGACGATGCCCCGGACGTCGAGGAGCAGCCGGAGGGCGAGCCCGAGGCCGCCAAGAAGGCCGAGGAGAAGAGCAGTGACGCGCCGGCGGACGCAGCTGAGGCCCCGGCCGACAAGCCGGCCGACTCCGAGAAGAGCGCCGAGGCGCCGGCCGCCCCCGCAGGCGACGCATCCGCGAACACCGAGACCGCCGACACGGCGAAGGAGTCCTGAGCATGGCACGCCGCGTCCCGAAGGTCATCGCAGGCAAGAACTGCGACGACCCGATCATCGACTACAAGGACACCGAGTACCTCACCAAGTTCCTGACCCCCCAGGGACAGATCCTCTCCCGCCGCCGGTCCGGCTTCTGCGCCCAGTGCCAGAAGCAGCTGAAGAGCGCCGTCAAGCGCGCGCGGCACCTGTCCCTCCTGCCCTTCGTGGGCTAGCCCAAGGAGCCCGATCATGAAGTCCATCGAGCTGCTCCTGCGCGAGCACGTCCCCGGCCTCGGCCGCGTGGGCGATATCGTCAAGGTGGCCCCCGGCTTTGCCCGGAACTACCTCCTGCCCTACCGTCTCGGGATCGAGGCGACGGAGGACAACAAGAAGGTCATGGCCCGCAGGCGGACCAAGATCGACGCCGAGGTCGCACTCAAGGCCAAGGAGTTCGAGAAGGTCATCAGCGCCCTCGCGAGCCTCGAGCTCAAGACCGTCGAGCGCGCCGACGACCAGGGCCGCCTGTACGGTTCGGTCAACGCGGCCCGCGTGGCCGAGCTTCTGGCCTCCGCCGGGCACAAGACCGACGAGAAGAGCATCCGCATCGACGCTCCGCTCAAGGCGGTGGGTGACCACTCCGTTCACGTGCACCTGCACGGCGAGTTGTACGCCGAGGTGACCGTGAAGATCGAGGCCGAGGCCACCGAGGAAGGCGCCTCCGCCTAGGCGCCGGCCGGGCGCGATCGCGCTCTCCACCGGTTTTGCCGGTTTCTCCACGCCGCCGGGCGCCCCAGGAGCGGGTGCTCGGCGGCGTCTTCGTTCGCGCGCTGCGCGCTACGTGGGCAGAGGAGACGCAAGCGTCCTGGACGGGGCCCGCGGCGCGGGTATCCTGCGCAGCTCGGACCCGAACCGCGTCCGATCAAGCCGTTGAGTGAATCCGAGTCGATCCGCGGGCGCGTCCCGCCCCATAGCGAAGAGGCGGAGCGCGCAGTCCTGGGCGCCTTGCTCGTCGATCCGCAGCGCGCGCCCGACGTGGCGGAGATGCTGCGTCCGAGCGACTTCTTCAACCCGCGCCATCGCCTGATCTTCGAGGTCTTCCACGACCTGATCACGCGCAACGTGGCCGTCGATCTGCTCGCGATCTCGAGCGCCCTCAAGGCCTCGGGCAAGCTGGGGGAGGTGGGGGGCAACACCTACGTGGCCCAGCTCACGACCCAGGTCAGCTCTGCCGCGCACCTCGTGCACCACGCGGGGCTGGTGCGTAACACGGGCCTCTTGCGCGAGCTGATCACGACCGCGACCGACGTGATCGACGAGTCGTTCACGACCCAGCCCGACACCGACAGCGTGCGCGAGCTGCTCGATCGCTCCGAGAACTCGATCTACCGCATCAACGGCACCCGCGACTCGAGCGGTGCCGAGGTGATCGGCGACATCATGGTCGAGGCCTTCAAGCAGCTCGAGCAGCGCTCGCACAAGCGCGAGATGGGTGGCGTACCCAGCGGCTTCTACCAGCTCGACGAGATGCTGGGCGGCTTCAACCCGGGCGAGATGACGGTCATTGCGGCACGCCCCTCGATGGGCAAGACGGCCTTCGCCCTGAACCTGCTCGACAAGGCGGCGACCACCCCGATCGAGGGCGAGGACCGCCAGCGGGTGGTGCTCTTCTTCAGCCTCGAGATGGGCGCCACATCCATCGGCCACCGCATGCTCTGCGCCCGGGCGCGGGTCGATGCGCACAAGCTGCGTACCGGCAAGATCCCGGCGGAGGACTACGCCGAGCTGGCGCGCGCGGCGGGGGAGCTGGAGCGCGCCAAGCTCTTCATCGACGACACACCCGGCCTGTCGATCCTGGCCCTGCGTAGCCGCGCTCGGCGCATCGCGTCGAACCACGGGCTCGACATGATCGTGATCGACTACCTGCAGCTCATGAACGCGCCCAAGTCCGAGAGCCGGCAGCAGGAGATCAGCCTGATCTCGCGCTCGCTCAAGGAGCTGGCGCGGGACCTCGAGGTGCCGCTCCTGGCCCTCTCGCAGCTCTCCCGGGCGGTGGAGAATCGCGACAAGAAGCGCCCGCAGCTCTCCGACCTGCGCGAGTCCGGAGCCATCGAGCAGGACGCGGATGTCGTGCTGATGCTGTACCGCGAGGAGTACTACGAACAGACCGAGGAGAACCGCAACAAGGCCGAGATCATCATCGGCAAGCACCGCAACGGGCCGACCGGGGCCGTGCCGCTCAACTTCCGCGGCAACATCCTGCGCTTCGAGAATCCCGAGCCTTCGATGGTCGAGGCGATCCTTCCGTGACCCGCGCAGCGGCCCGTAGGGGTCCAGAGGCCCCCCCAAGAATGCGCTCGCTCCTCCGCCTCCTCCTGGCTTGCCTCGTCGTCTGGCACAGCTCTGCGGCGACCGCTCTGCCAGCGCAGGAGGCACAGCAGAGTCCCGCGGCGCCCGAGATCGTGCGTGCCCAGCGCGTGGAAGGCCTGGAGCTCTACGACGACGAGATCGTGATCGAGGCCATGGGGCAGGTCGTAGGCCAGGCTGTCGATCCCCTGGCGATCACGCGTGGGGTGCGGGCCCTGTGGGGGGACTACAAGATCCGCCTGCGCGTGGTGCGCGAGCCCGCCCCCGGGGGCATCGAGCTGGTCTACTTCGCCTACGAGGTGCCCGTCGACCACGAGCCGCGCTTCGTGGGCAACGACCGCATCAAGACCTCGCGCCTGCTCGAGTGGGCTGACCTGGTCGGCCGGGCCGAGCTCTACCTGCACGAGTCCGAACGCGTGCGCCAGCGCCTGATCGAGGGCTACCGCGCCCAGGGCTACTACTTCGTCGAGGTCGACGTCGTCACGAGTGGCGTGGGCGAGGGCGAGGACGAGCAGGGGGGCGTCCCCGACGTGATCTTCGAGATCCGCGAGGGCCCCAAGGTGCGCTGCGTCAAGGTCGTGACCGAGGGCAACGGGAGCCTGCCCGACAAGGGCTGGGCCTTCTGGCGCAGCGGGCTGCGTCACTCGGCGCGGGTCGAGACCAAGGGCCGCGGCCTGCTGCGCTGGTGGGGCAAGCCCTTCGTGGAGGAGGCCCTCGACGCGGACCTCGTGGCCATGCGTCAGGTCTACCGCGACCTGGGCTGGCTCGACGCCATCGTCGAGATCCGCGAGCTGGACTTCAATGCCGACCGCAGCAAGGTCGTGGTGCACGTCGTGGTCGACGAGGGCGAGCGCTACACCGTGGCTGCCCTCGACATTCAGGCCCTCGAGCCCGTGCAAGCTGCCCCGGGGAACCCCACCGGAGCCCAGGGCGACTACCGCCCGGTCGACCTCTACTTTCCCGAGGAGGAGCTCCTGGCCGAGCTCGAGCTGGGGCCGGGCAAGCCCTTCGACCGCAACCTGCTGGTGTCCGATCAGCGCTCCCTGGGGGGCTACTACGGCGAGCGCGGGTACATCGAGAAACGCCGCTTCGCGGACTCGGCAGGGGTGGTGGGCTGGGAGTTCCTGGAGCCCATCGTCGTGGCGGACGTCGAGCGCAAGGAGGTGCTGGTCACCTACCGCATCGTCCAGGGCCGCCGGCGCGTCCTGCGCGAGGTGCGCTTCGCCGGCAACCCGCACACCCGGGACAAGGTCCTGCGGCGCGAGGTCAGCGCCCTGCCCGGACAGGTCGCCAACGTGCGCGAGATCGACCAATCCCTGGGGCGCCTGCGCAATACGGGCTACTTCCGGGACGACCGCAACCCCTTCCACCTGTTCGAGCACTACGTGTTCATCGAGACGGACGACCCCGAGCAGGTCGACGTCGAGTTCCGCGTCGAGGAGGGGCGCGTCGTCGACCTGCAGCTCTCGGGCGGCGTGGCCAGCGACAGCGGTCTGATCGGCATCATCTCCCTGTCGATGCGCAACTTCGACCTGGCCAACCCGCCGGGTTCCCTGGGCTCCCTGTTCCGCGACGTGTACCGCAAGGAGGCCCTGCACGGCGCGGGTGAGGTGTTGCAGATCGACCTCTCGCCGGGCTCCCAGGTCAGCTTCTTCCGCGCGCGCTACCGCCTGCCCGACATCTTCGAGACGCACTTCGACCGCACCAGCTTCGAGGTCGAGGCCCTGCGTCGCGAGCGCCGCTTCCGCTCCCACGACGAGGACCGCCTGCGCTTCGATGTGCAGCTCGGGCGGCTCTTCGGGCACGACTTCTCGGTGGCGATCGGTCCCTCGTTCCAGAGCGTCGAGATCAGCGACTTCGACCCCGACCCGGCGATCACGCCGCGCACCCTGAGCGGCTCGGCCGGGAAGCAGGACTTCCACGGGATCGACCTGGCCATGCGCTTCGATCGGCGTGACGACCGCCTGGCGCCGCGCGACGGCTACTACGTGTCCTGGCGCAACACGCTCTACGGCAGCTTCCTGGGCGGCGACAACGACCTGTTGCGTAGCGAGCTGATCATCGACGCCTACGACTCCATAGGCGACGAGCTGCGCGACGTGCGCCCCAGCTGGTATGTGGGCCTGGGGGCCGGCGTGGCCCATCCCTTCGGGGACTCGACCCTCGCGCACTACAGCGAGCGCTTCTTCTACGGCGGCTCCGTGACCCTGCGCGGCTTCCAGTTCCGCGGGGTCGGCCCCAACGACGGTGACTTCGCCCTGGGCGGGGAGACCGGGGTGCGCGGCACCCTCGAGTACCGCCATCCGCTCTACTCGGTGCCCGTCCCGGGCACCTCCCGGCGGCGGGAGTTCCTGCGTGGCTTCCTGTTCACGGACTTCGGCATCCTCGACGAGAACAGCT
>JAJFFA010001043.1 GCA_021776885.1 Planctomycetota bacterium | reverse complement strand
TGAAGTTGCGCGAGAAGTCGGAGGAAGAGGAGAAGCCGCAGTCCAGGGCCACGTCCGTCAAGGAGCGCCGGGGCGCGTGGCTCATCAGGTACAGCGCGCGCTCGAGCCGTACCCGCTTCACGAACTGGTTCAGCGTCTCGCCCATGAGGCCCTTGAAGACGCGATGGAAGTGGAAGGGGGAGAAGCGGGCCGCCCGGGCCACCTGCTCCAGCCTCAAGGGCTGGGCCAGGTGGCACACGATGTGGTCGATCGCGCGGTTGACGCGCTCGACGTAGTCCACGGGGACGGCGCCCTCGGCTTCCCGGTCAGTTCGCAAGATATGGCAAGCGGCGTGCGCGGCTCCAGGGCATGTTATCACCCAGGCCGGCGCGCGACCGCGGCCTGCCCTCACCGCCGTTGGCTCGAAGCAAGACAGACATGAAAGCACTCACCGCCCTCACCCTCGCCGGCGCCCTGGCTCTGACGGCCTTCGCCGCTCCGACCACGATTCGATCGATCCAGGCCAAGGAAATGAGCAGCCTGGATCTCGGCAACTTCTCCGTCAGCCTGGCGGTCAAGGACATCGCGGCCTCGAAGGCCTTCTACGAGAAGCTCGGCTTCAAGGAGGCCGGGGGCGACCTCGCGCAGAACTGGATCATCCTCCAGAACCAAACCGCGACGATCGGTCTGTTCCAGGGGATGTTCGAGAACAACATCATGACCTTCAACCCGGGCTGGACGAGGGACAAAGAGACCCTGGAGGACTTCCAGGACGTACGCGAGCTGCAGCGCAGCTTGAAGGAGCGCGGGGTCGAGATCGTGACCGAAGCCGACGAGTCGACCGCTGGCCCCGCGAGCTTCATCCTCGCCGATCCCGACGGCAACACGATCTTCGTGGACCAGCACGTCCCCGCCCCGAAGCGCTAAGCAGCGTCCGGCTCAGGGCATCCGGATCCCCAGGGCCTCGAGCTGCTTCTCCGCCTGGGGCGCCCAGCCGCGGTTGGCCATGGGGCTCGCCGGGCTGGGGTGCAGGACCGTCGCGATGGGCAGGGCGTCGCCCAGGGCCGCGCGGGCGCGGGTCTCGGCAAACTTGCCGACGCCGATCACGCGCTCGGGCTCGAGGCTCGCGACCATGCGCGCGAGGGCGCGGTCGCAGGGAGCGTAGAGGGCGTCCCGCTCCGTGGGCGGCAGCTTGTCCGGCGTGCGGTTGCGGCCGGACTCCTCCATGAACACGAGCGGGCAGTAGTTCCAGACGAAGAAGCGCTCGAAGAAGGCCTCGGGGCTGCCGAAGCGCTCACGGGCCCAGCCCCACAGGCGGGCTCCGCTGACCTCGTTGCGGGTGCAGGCGAAGCCCTGGATCGGGCGCTTGGGGTGCTCGCTCTCCGGGGAGCCCACGCGGGCCTCGATGCCCATCCAGTCGCGCACGGCCTCGATCTGGCCGAAGGGCACGCCGGTCTGGGCCATGCCGAAGGGCCCGGGGTTCATGCCCAGGAAGAGGGCCTCGACGCCCCGGTGGGCGAAGCGCTCCAGGTACAGCTCGACGCTGGGGCGGGCGTAGGCCAGGGGGTTGTAGACGAAGCTCACCGGGTCCGAGAAGCTGAGGGCGTCCACCGCCCGGGACAGGTCGCGGGTGATCCGGATGGGGGTGGCCATCAGCCCTCCTCGCTCCAGGCCCTGGGGGCTTCCCCGTCCTCCACATATAGATGGATGCGATTGGGGCGGCAGCAGACGGGACAATCCTCGACGTAGTCCTGCTCGCGGCCCTGGCTGGGGTCGATGGGGACGACGATCTCCTCCCCGCAGGCCCAGCAGACGTACATGGCATCTTCCATCGCGACCATGGTGCGGAGTGCCCTGCCGGGGCTCAAAGAGGGGGGGCACGGAAAACTTCGTGCAAAGTCAGGGTCGGTGCTTATCGGCCAGGGGCCGGGACCGATAACCACAGCATGGTCATCTCCAGTGCATCGAACGCCCTTCCGCTCCAGACTCCCAAGGCCCCGACGTCCCGGCCCGGAGGCGGGGCTACGGACGGCATCCTGCCGGGGGACGAGCGGGGAGGTCCTCAGACCCACTCCCTCTCCGCCTCCTCCGTGGTGGACACGGTCCAGCTGACGCGCCCGGCCGGCGACGCGGGCTCCGGCAGCCCCGCGGACGGCCGCCTCGGCTCCGAGGTCTCTGCGCGGGTGGCCAACGCCGCTGACGGCTTCCAGCAGCGGGTCGACAACCTGTTGCAGGTCACCGACCTCTCCGCGGAGCAGGTGGTCGCCATCGAGGAAGTGCAGAGCGAGTTCACGGCCATCGTCTCGCGCATCCAGAACGCCCTCGACAACGGCGGTCTGGCGCCGCAGACCCTCGCGAGCGGCTTCCAGCTGGCCGTGAGCACCCTGACCTCCGGGGTCCAGGACGCCCAGCGTCCCGAGCCGACCCTGCCCCCGGTCGACGTTCCGGGCCCGACCCGCATCGACGGGGACCAGGTCACGTCGACCCGCGTGGGCGGCGGCACCACCGGCGCGGACGGCGACCCCCAGGGCGTCTCGCCCGAGCAACGCATCGACGGCTTCCTCGAGCGTCTCGACCAGCGCCTGGCGAACTTCGCCGAGGTGCAGGGCCTGGACCGCGCCCAGATCGCCGAGCTGACCGAGGCCCGCGACGCCTTCGCGGCCAACCTGGACCGCTTCGAGAACGCCTTCTTCGGAACCGGCGACGCGA
>JAJFFA010001042.1 GCA_021776885.1 Planctomycetota bacterium | reverse complement strand
CCCCGCGGCCTTGACCAGCTGCGGGTTGTCGGCCGTGCCATAACCCTCTTCCGGCGGCCCGAACATCGGCAGCTCGGGTTCGGAATCGCAGCGCAGCCCGAAGTCCTCGGGCTCGACGGCCACGGGCACCAGGTGCTCGCCGGTGATCTCGATGCCGCGGGTGCGCTTCCTGACCGACGGAATGACCCCCCCATCCAGGCCCTGGAGCGCGATGCCGCGCGGATGGCCCAGACCCTGGATCACCTCGACCGCGGTGCCCAGCACAGGACCGGCCTGGGCGCTGATCACCACCGCGGCGCTGGTCGGAGCCAGGAGCTTCTCGACCGTCGAGAGCGGAGTGCGCACCACGACGTCGCCGCGTACGCGCCGCAGGGCGATGGCCGTCGGCAGCATGCCCGAGATCGAGATGGCCGCGAAGCGGCCCTTGGCCACCCAGTCCTCGGCTTCAGTCGGATCCCAGGTCATCGAGAGGCCCAGAGACTCGAGCACGTTGGCCGCCGTCAGCCCGCGGCGCGGCGGCACGCAGCGGTCCGAGAGAACGAGCACCCGCGCGCCGGCGGCCGCAGCAATGATGCCGGCCGCAGCGTCCAGGGGCGGATACTGGTCGTGCCCGTCGTGGGAGGGGCACAGGCAGACGAGGCCGGGCATACCCTCGCAGGGAATACGCGCCTCGGACCGGGCCGCCTGGGCGAAGCCCATCAGCTCCTCGACCGTGACCCCCTTCCAGCGCATGGTGACGAGGAATCCTCCGATGAGGATCTCGCTCTCATTGCCGGCCAGGATCGAACGGAAGGCCTGGTAGGCCTCGTTGCGCGTCAGGTTGCGGGCGTCCCTCTTGTCGGAGCCCAAGACGCGCATCAGGTTTCGAAGAACCATGGCCGGAGTATAGGAGCGCGGGTGGGTTGTGGATATGGAAGCGCTCCGTTGGCAGGTCAGGACACCCCCATGGGCATCCCACCTCCGAGGTCGACGCCCCCGGGGGCGCCGCCTAGCAGGCCAGCCAGGCCGGGCTAGTCCGCGCTCTCCTTGACCTCTTCGATCTCCTCGACCACCTCTTCGCCCGGGTCGACCTTCGACTCGGGAGCGATGCTCGACTCCGGTCGCGGCCGGATGTGGGCGAAGAACAGCTCGTCCGCCTTGTCGTAGACCTCTTTGCCGTCGACGACCGCCCACTGGACGAACGTCTGGTAGTGCATGATGTCGCCGTCCGTGACGACCAGGTCGCAGTCCTTGCCCACCTCGAGGGTCCCGACGCGATGGGCCACGCCCAGGAGGCGCGCGGGCACGATCGTGATCGCCTCGAAAGCGGCCTGCTCGGAGAGCCCGCCACGGATGGCGAAGCCCGCCTCGATGGTCAGGTGCATGATGTCGCGCCCGACGATGCCGCCCAGGCTAACGCCGGTGGAAGCGGGTTGGATGGCGACCTGCACACCGGCGGCGTGCAGCTTGGCGGCGTTCTCGATGGATGAGCCTCCGGCGCGCACCAGGTTCTCGGAGCGCGCACGGCGGTAGCGCGGCGTGACCACGGCGTAGGCACCCGCGCGACCCAGCTCGTCGGCGACGGTCCAGCCCTCGCCACAGCCCTCGATCACCGGTCTGAAGCCGTACTCCTGGGCCAGGCGTGCGATCTCCAGCAGGTCGTGACGCTCGTCCGCGCTGAACCAGGGCAGGACCTCAGCGCGCAGGACGGCCAGGGCGGTCGAGTCGATCCCGCTCTTCGAGGGCTCCTTCAGCTCCTTGTCCTTCTTGACGTCCTCTTCCCACTGGCGGTATGCGCGCAGGTACGCCGCGGCTGCGGCAAAGCGCTCGCGCTGCGTGCGCTTGCCCTTGGGGTCGGAACTGCGGAAGGAGATGCTGGACGAGGTCTTGGGGTTCATGACGAGCCCCTCGATCTCTCCACGCTTCAGCTTGGCAGCCTGGTTCGACTGCTCGGCCGTCGTGATTCCGGCGGCGAGCGCCAGGACCATGTCCTGGTTGAAAGGGTCGACGCTGTCCTCCAGATCGGTCGAGCCGCCGAAGAGTCCGGAGGACTTGACCGCCACCAGGCCCGGGTAGACGCGGTAGCCGCTGGCGTCGAGCACCTCGGTCTCTTCCGGCAGGACGAGGTCGTAGCCGATCTCCTCGATCTTGCCATCCTTGGCCAGGAGCGAAGCGCCGCGCAGGACGCCCCCACGACCGTCGTGGATGTCAGCCCCCACCACGGCGAACCACTCGGGCGAGTCCTCTTCCGAGTCCGCCTCCTCTTCCTCTTCGTCGTCGTCGTCGACCGAGGTGTAGAGCGGCTGAGCCGTCACGGGCAAGGAGAACAGGGAGACGAGGCCGAGACCGAGGGCGGTCTGGCGGATCCATTTCGAACGCATCACTGGGGCACCTCGCCGGTAACGAACTCTCCGTCGAGCATGACCGCTCGAACCTTGGTGCCGACCTCGAAGGGATCTCCGTCGAGGAAGATCAGGTCGGCGCGTTTGCCCTCCTCGATGCTGCCGCGGCCCTCGCCCAGGCCGAGCAGCTCGGCGGGCTCCAGGGTCAAGGCGCGCAGTGCTGCCCCGCGCTCCAGCCCGGCGGCGACGATCTCCGCTGCGTGCAGGAGCAGGTCCTCGTGGCCGGACACCGAGTCGAAGCGCGGGATGAAGCAAAGCTTGGCGCCGGCCCGGGCCAGCTCGCTCGAGAGGTTGCGCTGGCGCATCGTCCCGGGGTGCAGGGTCAGGCTGGGCTCGACGACCACGCGCAGGCCGCGCTCACCGATCTTGTCCGTGACCTCGTAGAGGTTGATGTCGCGGGTCAGCGGCACGCGCAAGCCCCAGGCGAACTCCTCTTCACCGATGGCGTCGACCAGGTGCAGGTACTCGGCGGCGTTGTCGATCGAGACCAGGGCGCTGAGCGTCCCGTCGCGCAGATGCATGAAGACCTGGACCTCCGGGTCGGGAACGAGGGGAACGTAGACGTCGGGCTCGGAGTCCTTCTTCTTGTCCTCCTCCTTCTCGTCGTCGTCCTTCTTGTCGTCCTTCTCGTCGTCGTCGTCCTTCTTCTTGGACTTCTTCTTCTTCTCCTGCTCCTTGTCCCACTTCTCGCGGTTCTTGGCCTCCTTCTCGAGGTACTCGTCGACCTCTTCGAAGCCGTCGCGCAGCATGCGCTTCGAGGAGGAGGAGGCGTTGAGCACGATCTTCAGGTAGGCCGGGTCGAGGGCGACGCTGGGGCCATCCGGGCCCAGGTTGAGCGCCACGGCTTGGCCGGGAATACCCGTCCCCGCCGGGTACTGCCCCAGGGTGGTGAAGCCCGCCTCGAGCAGGTCCTGATAGTCGTCATGGGAGGCGTAGAGCTCGACCGAAGCCTGCGCTTGCGGGCGCGAGTCACTCTTGCCCTTGCCGTCCATCGCCACCCGTGAGTACGGGTTGATGAGCCCGGGCATGACCACCCAGCCCGGCGGCAGGTCGATGATCGGAATGCCGCGCTCGACCGGCAGGTCCTCTCCGACGGCGGTGATCACTCCGTCCTCTACGAGGATCACAGCATGCTCGAGGGTGCCATTCGCCACCGTCTCCGCGCTGGAAGCGCGCAGTACGACGGGTCCACCACCGGTCAGCGGCGCCGCACCCGCGGGGAGTGCCAGGGCCAGGGAACCGAGAATCGTCCAAGGAGAGAAATGCATCGGGAGTTCCTCGCGGGAGGGGGCCGTCCTCAAAAGCGCTGTCCGTCGCGCAGTCGGTCGTATTCGAGTCGTCCGTCGATCAGCACCAGCTCAACGGCCGCCCTGGGGTCCAGGGGGTCGCCGGCTCGCACAACGACGTCCGCGTCCTTGCCAACCTCCAGGCTGCCGACGCGGTCGTCGATGCCGAAGGCCTTGGCGGGGTGAATGGTCATGGCGCGCAGCATGCCGTAGGCATCGCCGTCGTAGCGCGCGCCCATCGCGCCCTGCAGGAAGAACTCTTCCTGGGGGATCACGCCGGAGTCCGTGTTCAGAGAGAAGTTGGGGCCGCCGGCACGCTGGTACTCGCCGGCGGAGTTGTTGATCCGCCCGTTGCGCGAGGAGAACCAGTCCGTCGTCCGCGGGCCATGGTTGATCGGGATGCCGATCTCGGCCAGGGCGGAAGCGACCTTCCAGCCATCGAAGCTGCCATGGGACAGGACGCTGCGCGTGTCGTAGGTGACGCGCCACATGCGCGCCGTGTTGACGACGCCCTCGCTGCCCGCGGTGTGGATCAGGACCGGGAGCTCGCGCTTGTGCACGCGCTTCAGGTTCTCGAGCGCCGGGTCGAAGCGATCTTGCTCGATGGCGGCCAGGGCGCGCTGGTTGATGTCTTCGAGGTTCCAGCCCATGCCGGCGCGCGAGGCGCCCATGTCCCCTGCTCGGCGCTGGGGGTTCGAGTCCTGCGCGACCTTCATCCCGCCCGGATCGGCGAGCACAGCGGACTCGTAGCCGCGACCGCCCTTGCTCTTGTAGAGCACGCCGAAGCCCGAGATGTTCGTCCCCGATCCGGGGATGCCGAAGAGCGTCGTCACCCCCGCGGCGCAGGCACGCTTGAGGTTCGGGTTGCCGGCCCTGATGGTCGGCGACGTGCGCAGCTCCGGGTTGATCGCGCGCACCATGTCGTTGATGTCACCCCAGCTGCCCGTGTGCACGTGGGTGTGCAGGTCCACCATGCCCGGCGTGATCCAGGACGTCGGGTAGTCCAGGCCCGTGAAGCCCTCGGGAGTCTCACGACCCGGGCCGACCCAGGTGATGCGGCCGTCCTCGACCAGCACCGTGCCCGGTGTGTACACGTGGTCCTCGTCGTCCATCGTCAGGACCTTGGCGGCGTGCAGGGCGTAGCGCATGGGCGCCGCCTCGTCCGCAGGGCGCACGAACGCGGGGGCCGGCGCGACCAGGACCAGACTCAGCAGTCCGAGGAAGAGAGAGCGCAGCATCCTAGAAACGCCTCCCCTCGTTCGCGTCGTACACGAGCCCGCCCTCGATGTAGACGCGCTCGACCGAGCTGCGCGGATCGGCGGGGTGGCCGGTGGTGACGACGATGTCCGCGTGCTTGCCGACCTCCAGGCTCCCCAGGCGGTCATCGATGCCCGAGACGACCGCGGGGACGATCGTCAGGCCGCGCACGGCCGCCATGCCACTGTCGTCCATGCCGTAGCGCACGCCCATCGCGGCCTGCAGCGGCAGCTCTTCCTGCGGCACGACGGGTGAATCCGTGTTGAAGCCGATCAGGGACATGCCCGCCTGCTGGAAGCCCCAGGCCGAGCCCTGCACCTGGCCGTCCGTATCGAAGCGCGGCGGGCGCGGGCCCATGATCTGGCGCGGGCCGAGGATCGCGGCCACCCCCGCCGCCTGCGCCTGAGGCGCGGCGCGGAAGCTGTCGAAGGATCCGTGGTCGATGTACGTGGGCAGTCCGAAGTCCACCGCCAGCATCTGGATGGTCATCATCACGAGCTGGTAGTACTGCGTGTGCGTCGACACCTGGGTGCTGCGCGCGTACAGGTGCCGGAAGATGTCGAACTGGATGTTGCGCTCCGGCCGCCCGCCCTCGCCCGCGTCCCAGCGCTCCCAGGCCTTGGCGTAGGTCAGCCCGCGCCGGATGGTGCTGCGCAGAGTCCAGTTCATCATCAGGCGACCCATCCCGTAGCCCCAGCGGGTCGGGTTGTCGCCCTGGGCGATCTTGAGCGAGCCGGGGTCGCGCACGACGCAGCGCTCGTACTCCGGCAGCGCGGTCTTCATCAAGAGCCCCTGGCCGCCGATGTTCGTGCCCGAGCCAGGGATGTAGAGCACCGTGGTCACCCCCGCGGCGACCGCGCGCTCGAGCGCGGGGTTGGACGGGATCACCGTCGGCGTCACACGCAGGCCAGGATTCGCC
>JAJFFA010001041.1 GCA_021776885.1 Planctomycetota bacterium | reverse complement strand
CCATCCACGCCACGCACCGGGATCGCACGCTGTTCTTCGACTCCTTGCCCCTCGTCAACTCAACTTTTTTTTTTTATAGGGCGAACTCCGAGATCTACACCGTCCCCGGCCAGGTGTACTACAACTCGACGCGCAAGCTCGTGCTGCAGGGGGTCGACGGCGTCATCTTCGTCGCGGACTCCTCTGCGTCGATGCTGCAGGAGAACCTCGAGTCCCTGAAGAACCTCGAGGAGAACCTCGCGGAGTCCGGCAAGAGCATGGGGGACACCCCGGCCGTCATCCAATACAACAAGCGCGACCTGCCCGACGCCATGCCGGTCGAGGAGCTGGAGCGCGCGCTGAACCCCCACGGTGTGCCCTGCTTCGAGGCCGTCGCGAGCAGCGGCCAGGGTGTCTTCCCGACGCTCAAGGCCCTGGCGGCCAGGGTGCTCGAGACGAACCACGCTCAGGGTGGGGCCGCTTCCGGCGGTGCAGCCTCGCTGGGCGATTCGGCTCCGGCCCCCGCCATGCCCGCTCCCGCTCCGGCCATGCCGGCGCCCGTCGCGGAAGCGGTACCCGCGCCCGTCGCCGCAGCGCCGCCGGCCCAGGCTCCCCCGGTGCACGCTGCGGGCACCGGCTTCTATGCCGCGCCCGCCGCCGCCCAGGCACCCCAGCCGGTCCAGGCGGAAGCGCCGGCGCTGCAGCAGCCGATGATGCAGCAACCGCCGCCTCAGCAGCCGGCTCCGCCCCCGATGGCGGCCCCGCAGATGGCGCCCCAGGCGCCGCCCGCGATGCAGCAGCCCGCGGCTCAACAGCGCCAGGCTCAACCGCCGCAGCAGACGGGCTACCAGCAGGCACCCAGCCCGCAGCAGCCCCTCGGCATGGGCGCCGATCCGTTGGCGCAGACCAACGTGCACGCGCCGCCGCAGTTCGCGCAAGCGCCCCCGGCGGCCCCCGAGACCCAGCACCTGCGCATGGCGCCGGTGCCGCCCCCGGGCATGGGCGCCGCGCAGACCGGTTTCTACGCAGCACCTGCCCCGCCCGCCGCGGCCCAGCCCGCGCCGTCCGCGATGCCGATGCCGGTGCCGATGCAGGCCGACGCGCAGGGTGCGCCGGCAGCGGCTCCGCGTCCTTCGACCATGCCCGCGCCGCCTCAGGGGGCCGGGACCAAGCGTCTCAAGCCACGTTCCACTGCCCTCCCCACCCCGAAGGACCCGGCTGGTAAGTCGGCTCTTCGGACCGGGATGTTCGTGGCGCTCGCCCTCGCGGCAGGCGTCGTGATGGGTACCCTCGTCATCAGCCTGCTCTAGGAGGTCGCCGTGAGAGTCTCTGATCAGAACCTGCGTACCGACCGTCTGGTCTTCTACGCCCAGGACGTCGAGCAACTCGACGCCGAACTCGACGGATTCCTCGAGTACTCCAAGGCCAAGAGCGTCTTCCTCATCGACCGCGAGGGCCACCTGGTCACGCGCCGTGGAGAGGCCGTCTCCGAGCACGTGGACTCCCTGGCTGCCCTGATCGCGGGGTCCTTCGCTGCGACGCGGGAGACCGCGAAGCTGCTGGGGGAGGAGGAGTTCGCGACCCTGTCCCACCAGGGCGCCCGCTGCAGCATGCAGCTGACCAGCGTGGGCAGCCGGACCCTGCTCGTGATCGTCTGGGACGAGCGCACGAACCTGGGACTGGTGCGCTTCTACGCCCAGGAGACGAGCCGACGTCTGGCCGAGGTCTTCGAGCAGATCGGAGCCCGCGCCGGCGACGGCACGGGCCTCGACGACGGCTACTCCAAGGAAGCCACGGCCGCCCTGGACGACCTGCTCTAGGTCCCACCTCTTTAGAGACGAGGCGGGACAGCACAGCTGACCCGACCTCCGCGCTTGCCCGACCGGGCGCGAAACCCACATCTCCGGACCCGTTTCGGAGATTTTTTTTAGGTGGGCGCCACGCGCGCTGGAGGCTCGCGCGGAGGCGAACCTCGAGCTCGCGCGCGGCGCATCTCGAGCCGCGCACCGAGCGCGTCGCGCCGCGCGGCGCGCCCCACGCGGGCTCACCCTGCGGCGGCGGTTCCGCGTCGGGGCTAGAGACGTAAGCGTCCAGGTGGCAATGATTTGCGGTGCGCGCGCGCGAGCGCCAACGGGGCCACGCGGAGTGCGTTCGGCGCACTGTTCACTAGCGCTTCGCCGCCGCTGTCGCGTGCCGACAGCACAACGTTTCGACACTCGATCGCGCACCGATACGGGGCGACTCCGACGCTTCGAGAGCCACACGTGCGGAAAAAGAATCCCAATTGCGTGGAAAGCGTCGGGAAGCAGACGCCGATGGAGCCCCTGATGTCGTGGCTTCCTACTTGAGCCCGTAAGGGCGTGTACCCCAGGACCTATGGGTCCAAGGAGACTTCTCCCATGGCGAAGAAGAAAGCTACTCGGCGGAAGGCCACCAAGAAGGCCACCCGCAAGAAGGCCACCAAGAAAAAGGCCGCTCGCAAGAAACCGGCCCGCAGAAAGGCCGCCAAGAAGAAGGCGACCAAGAAGAAGGCCAAGAAGAAGCCCGCTCGAAGGAAGGCCGACAAGAAGAAGCCGGCCCGCAAGAAGGCGAAGAAGAAGGCCACCCGTAAGAAGAC
>JAJFFA010000105.1 GCA_021776885.1 Planctomycetota bacterium | reverse complement strand
GCACGAAGGTCAGGTCGGCGGCCTCCCAGGCCTCGGCGGGGAGCTGCGGGCGCCAGAGGGCCTGGGGGTCGGGGCGGCGCAGGACGACCGAGCCGAAGCGCTCGAGCTTCTCGGCGTGGCCCGAATCGAGCAGCCCGTGGTCCGGGAAGGGAGGGCGCGGCAGGACGTGGGGACGCACCTACCCATGATAAGCTCCTGCGCGTGACGAAGCGGCTACGCATCGGGAGTGTGCCCTACCTGGTGGGGCGGCCTCTGGACCTGGGGCTCGAGGACGAGGAGGCGGTCGACTTCGTGCGCGAGGTCCCCGCCCAGCTCGTCGAGGGCCTGCGCTCGGGCCGACTCGACGTGGCGCTGGTCAGCTCGATCGAGCTCTTCCGGCGCCCCGGCTACCGCTGGATCGAGGGGCTCGGGGTGCAGGGAGCCGGGTTCGTCGGCAGCGTCAACGTCTTCCTGCGCAAGCCCCTGGCCCGGGTCGAGAGCGTGGCCCTCGACCCGTCGAGCCGCACGGCCCAGGCCCTGACCCGGATGCTCTTGCGCGGCGACCGCGGGCCGGCGCCGGAGTTCATCGAGATCGCGGCGGACCAGGACCCGCGCGAGGTCGAGGCCGACGCCTGGCTGCGCATCGGCGACCGCGCTCTGCGCGAGCTGCACGCCGAGGACACCGGCTGCACGGTCTTCAACCCCTCCGAGGCCTGGGCCCGAGAGACGGGGCTGCCCTTCGTCTTCGCCCCCTGGATCGTGGCCCCGGGGGTCGAGGTCGACGAGCGCTTCGACGCCTTGATCCGAGCCCGCGAGCGCGGCCGCAACGAGCTCGCGCGCCTGGCGCAGGAGGCGGCCCGGGCCTGGGGTCTCGCCCTCGACGCCTGCCGCTACTACCTCGAGGTCGAGTGCGCCTACGAAGGCGGCGCCGAGATGGAGCGCGCGCTCTTCGCCTTCGGTGAGCGCGCGGCACGCCTGGACCTGGCCGAGGACTTCCACGCCCCCGAGGACGCTCCGCGTCCGGTCTCCCTACCCCCGCGCCCATGCCCCGGCTGATCGACAAGGGCCACTGCCCCCACTGTGGCGAGGACCTGCCCGAGCCCAAGCCGCGGGTGTGCCCCGCGTGCATGGGGTCCCTGCAGCAGCGCTTCCTGCGCGCCGGCTGCCTGAGCAGCGCGCCGCCCGTGCTCCTGTTCGCCCTGGTCCTCGCCGCGCCCTGGGCCGACGAGGAGCCCGGCGAGCCCGGCAAGCCAGTTGGGCGGGTGGAGCTGCTGGCGCCGCCCGCGACCCAGGCGGAGCGCGGGCCGGCTTCCGACCCCGACGGATTGGACCACAGCGGCGGGACCGGCGCGGCGCTGGCGCAAGAGAGCGCGGCACCACGCCCCGCGACCCGTTGACTCCACGTCACTTGAGGGTCGCCCGTCGCCACGGCCTTCGCAACGCCGTTGCAATGCCAGGGCGAGCTTCCTAAACCTCCGTCATGCTCCCCCGCGCTCCCTCGGGTCCGACCCTGTTCGACCTCACCGAAGACGACGTGGCAAAGAAGAAGGCCCAGAAGAAGACGTCCGCCACGAAGCCCGCGCCGAAGCCGAAGCCGGCGGCGCGGGCCAAGGCCAAGTCGAAGGCTGCGCCCAAGGCCGCGTCGAAGGCCAAGCCCGCGGCCGAAGCGGGCGGGACGCGACGGCGCGCCACGGCCCAGAGCATGGCGGAGCGCCAGCGCGAGATCTCGGTCTCCGAATTCTTCACCAAGAACCGGCACCTGCTGGGCTTCGACTCGCCGCTCAAGGCGCTCTTGACCGCGGTCAAGGAGGCCGTCGACAACTCCCTCGACGCCTGCGAAGAGGCCGGCATCCTGCCCGAGATCCGGGTGGAGATCAGCGAGACGAGCGCCAAGACCTACCGCATGGCGGTGGAGGACAACGGCCCCGGGATCGTCGAGGCTCAGATCGGCAAGGTCTTCGGCAAGCTGCTCTACGGCTCGAAGTTCCACAAGCTGTCCCAGAGTCGGGGGCAGCAGGGCATCGGCATCAGCGCCGCGGGCATGTACGGCCAGCTGACCACGGGCAAGCCCACCGTGATCCTGTCGCGCACCTCGAAGCGCAAGCCCGCCCACCGCTTCGTCCTGACCGTGGACACGGCACGCAACCGACCGGAGATCCACGAGTCGGACGAGGTCGAGTGGGACAAGTCCCACGGCACGCGCGTCGAGATCGACATGGAGGCCCGCTACCAGAAGGGTCTGCGCTCGGTCGACATGTACCTCAAGCAGACCGCCATCGCGAACCCGCACCTGACCCTGATCTTCGTCGACCCCGCCGAGGAGGAGGTGCGCTACGAGCGCACGACCCAGGAGATGCCGGCGGAGACCATCGAGATCAAGCCGCACCCCCACGGGGTCGAGCTGGGGCGCTTGATCGCGATGCTGAAGGACACGAGCTGCCGCTCCCTGTCGGGCGTCCTGCAGGAGGAGTTCACGCGCGTCGGCCCCAAGGTGGCGAAGACGATCATCGCCGCCGCGGGCCAGAGCCTGACGG
>JAJFFA010001040.1 GCA_021776885.1 Planctomycetota bacterium | reverse complement strand
GTGGATCTCGAGTGCGCGCTTTCGCAGCGGCTCGAACGTGGCCGTGTCGGACGCGCCGAACGCCGGCAGCCCGGGCCTGCTCGACGGCGTAGGCGAGCGCTTCGTCGTCGCTCCTCGGGATCCGAACGCACCCGGCTTCCTGCGCTGGGGTCGCCTGGAGTACGTCGGCGGGCACTATCCCAAGTTCAGCGACGGTCCCTACTGGATCAAGACCGGTACCAACAGCCCCGAGAACCTCCTGGCCTACCGCGGCTTCAAGAACTCGGGCAAGGACGGCGGCCTCGGCGTGCAGCACTCCTACGCGGCGCACGTGGCCGACTGGAGCCCCGGGGAGCCTGACTTCCAGGGCAACGTGCACGACGACGACGGGCGCGGGATCATCGGCCTGCTCGACTACCTGTCGGAGCAGGGCGTCAACTCGGTGTTCGCGATGCTGATGAACCTCGGCGGCGACGGGCGCGACGCCCACCCGTTCCTCGGCCCCGAGCGGACCCCCTTCAACAAGACGCACTACGACGTCGGGCGCCTGCACCAGTGGAACGTCGTGTTCGAGCACGCCGCACGACGCGGCATCGCCCTGCACTTCGCCCTGGCGGAGACCGAGAGCAGCAACGAGAACTGGCTCGACAACGGCGCCCTGGGCACCGAGCGCCGGCTCTTCATGCGCGAGATGATCGCGCGCTTCGCGCACCACCCGGCGATCAAGTGGACCCTGTCGGAAGAGAACGACTACAGCCTCACGCGCCTGCGTGAGTTCGCCGACTACATCCAGGACCACGACGCCTACGGCCACAGCGTCACGTTCCACAACCACCCCAACGACTTCAGCGACTACGACGCTGTTCGCGGCGACCCGCGCTTCACCTCGACCTCCCTGCAGTACGAGCCGAACCTGGCCGGGCAACAGGTCGAGGCCCAGCGCGCCGCCTCGGCCGCGGCCGGCCTGCCGTGGATCGTCCAGATGGACGAGAACAACCCCTTCGACGTCGGCCTGACCGACACCAACACCGACGATCTGCGCCGGCGCGTGCTCTACGACGTGCTCTTCAGCGGCGGGCACATCGAGTGGTACGCCGGGTGGTGGAACCTGCCCCTGGGTGGCGACCTGACCCTGGAGGACTTCCGCACCCGCGAGGAGATGTGGGAGGACGCCAGCCTGGCGCGCGGCTTCATGGAGGCGCACCTGCCCTTCTGGCGCATGCAGCCCATGGACGGCCTGGTGTCGGGGGAGTCCGGCTCCTTCGGGGGCGCCGAGGTCTTCGCCGAGCCGGGCGAGGTCTACGCCATCTACCTGCCCAGTACCTCGAGCACGGGCAGTCTGGACCTGTCCCAGGCCGCGGGCGACTTCGAGCTCTCCTGGTTCGATCCGCGCAACGGCGGCTTCGTCGGAGCGCCGCGCAACGTCAGCGGCGGCGGCAGCGTCAGCCTGGGCTCGCCCCCGAACGCGAACGGCGACGACTGGGTGGTCCTGGTGGCGCGCGAGGCCGACCTGAGCACGGACATCGACACCCTCTCGATCTCGGCCGGCGGCACCCAGACCCTGTCCCTGGACGTGGGCGCCGGGGCCGCGGGCCGTGACTTCATCATGCTGGGTTCGATGACGGGCACCAGCCCGCCGCTGACCTTCGCTGGCCTGAGCGTGCCCCTGGTGCGCGACCGCTGGACCCAGTTCACCTTCACCACCCCCAGCGGCCAGGTCCTGTCCGGCTTCCGCGGTCGGCTCTCGGCCCTGGGCACGTCGCGCTCGACGGTGCACATCCCGCCGGGCTACTTCCCGGCCAGCTTCGCGGGCGTGACTCTCTTCCACGCCTTCGTCTTGACCGGTCCCGCGGACTACGTCAGCCGGCCGGTGTCGCTGACGCTCGTCCCCTAGGAGGCCGTGGTGAAACGGCTTTCGTTCAGGAATCGTGATTCGTGGCTCGCGGTGGCGCGCGAGAACGCAGGCGAATCGGTGGATCTCGGGTGGCTCCGAATCTGGGGCAAGGGGCCGCGTCCTCGTGTGGCGCGTACCGGGCTCACGGGCCTGTCGTAGATGTCGATCAGGCCGCAGTCTATCCAGCTCACGTGGAGCAACCAGCTGAGCGGCATCGGAGACGAACAATCTCCGGGAACACCTACGCCGAAATCAAGAACTTCGCGCCTCCGCGAACCAGCGCCAGACAAGAACTCGGACCCGCCCGCTCGCGCCCGTCGCCATCGTCCGTTGGCTCTCACCCTTCTTGGAGCCAACGGACGATGGCGACGGGAGTGGGCGGGCGGCGCTCGCTACCAGAGCCAGAGGACGGCAGGCCTCTCGTGCAGGCGGGAGTGCTGGGGGTTTGCGACACGCTGAAACTTGACCGAGCCGTGAACTTCGTGGGGGCCTAGCAGCTAGGAGTCTGGATCAGGGCCCCGGCGCCGCGAGACCCGGTCCAGGACCAGCCAGGCGGCGAGCAGCACCAGCAACGGATCCAGGGGGAAGCGGTAGCGCTCCATCACGTGGGTGATGGCGTAGGGCAGGGCGAACAAGGGGACGCTCGCGCGCAACAGCAAGCCGTCCCGTGAACCGCGCCCGAAGCGCCACAGGGCGGCCAGCCCCAGGACGCCGCTGCCGAAGTGGAAGGCCCACTTGATCCAGGCCTTCGGGTCCTGGGTCGCGCGCATGCCGCCGGAGGTGCGCGGGTCGAAGAACGGCGGCTCGCCCAGCCAGAAGACCGCGATCCGGCGCAGGGACAGGCTGACGAAGCGCCCGGGGTGCGCTGCGATCCAGGCCCGCGCCTCGCGCCCCGCGCTGCTCACGTACGCCTCCTCGCCCAGCTCCTGGTAGCGCGCGAACTCCTGCGGGCTGTGGCTGGGGTGGTACGACGTCTGGTAGCGACCGTTCGCGTCGTCGTTGTTGCCGACGCGCAGCTCGACGCCGAAGTTCGTGCGCAACCCCGGGCTGCCGATCACGAGCTGGTTGCGCAGCATCCAGGGCGCGACGCAGGCCAGGGTCGCGCCGAGCAGCGCGGCCCCGCGCAGGAGCGACGCGCGCAGGGCCCCGCGCTCCGCGGCCGTGTAGAGCACCACCCCGGGCAGCAGCGCGAGGGGCGCGGGATTGATCCACAGCACGACCCCGAAGGCGAGCCCCGTGCGCGCGCAGCGCCAGGGGCTCGCCGCCGGCCCGGCGCGCACGAGCAGCACCCAGAAGCCGGTCAACACGAAGGCCACCAGGGTCGTGTCCCAGGGAAAGGTGACCGCGTTCCAGATCGACGCCGGCCAGAAAGCGAAGGCCCAGCCGGCGAGGCGCGCGGCGCGCGGGATCCCGAGGGCCTCCCCGAGCAGGACGACCAGGACGCATGTCGCGGCGGAGAAGAGCGCGTGGGCCCCGAACAGGAGCCAGGCCGCGAGGGGGGTCACGCCCGCGCCCGCGGCCATGCACAGCGCGAGCAGGCCGGGGTACGCCGGAGTGAGCCAGCCACTGGCCCCCGAGCCGTGGCCCCAGGTGTCCCCGAGGGGCTCTCCGTCGAGCAGG
>JAJFFA010001039.1 GCA_021776885.1 Planctomycetota bacterium | reverse complement strand
CGCACGACGCTGCTGCCCCCCGCGCAACGCCGCCCGTTGCCGAAGGGCACGTCCGTCGCCGCGTTGCCATAGAAGAACAGGCACGGCTTGTTCGACGGCATGCGTGTCGTGCGCAGGATCAGGTCGTTGCGCGAGATCAGGGTCGAGCCGACGAACTCCATACGCGCCCGCTGGCCCGTCGAGTTGACCCCGCCGGCGCAGTAGGTCTGCGCCACCGACTCGCGGACGAAGAGTGGCCCGAAGTGCGCCGCCGGGCCCCAGTTGCCCGCCGCGTCGCGGCCGCGCACGTGGAAGTACCAGGGCTCGGGCACGCGAGCCAGCACTTGCACGTAGTCGGGCCCCGTCGCCTCCGGCTGCGTGTCCGGGGTCGTGTCTGTGGCGTGGTTCCAGACCAGCGAGTAGGCGTCCACACCGGAGTGGGCGTCGTCGCCGGGGCTCCAGGTCATGCGCACGCGCCGCTCGCAGCTCGCCTCACCCACCCCGTGGGTCGGCGAGGCCAGGTCCTGGGGCGCGCCCGGCTCGACCATGTCGATCAGGAAGGGGCCGGCCGAGGCGTAGTCGTCGCTCCAGTTCCCCGCTCGATCGACGGGGCGCAGGCTGAACCACTGGGCGCGCGTGTCGGAGGCCACATTGATGCTGGTGGCGTTGACCGGCCCGATGTCGAGGGTCTCGCTGGGCTGGCGCGGGTTGTTGAAGGAGGCGCCCGTGCCGTAACCGTCCAACCCCGCGATGGGGTCGGGGGTCTCGTCCCAGGCCAGCTCCAAGGTCGGCTCGCGTGACCAGATGCCCTGCGCGTGGCTCGTCGAGCGCAAGTTCGTCGGCAAGCCGGGGGCCGTGGCATCGACATAGAGGGTCAGGCTCTCGGTGCGGTCGATCCAGTTCTCCGAGCGTGCATCCACGGTGAAGGTCTGGATCCCCTCGGACGCGTAGGCGAGGTCCCACTGCACCGTGCGCGAGTTCTCGAACAGGATGTCGCCGAGCAGCACGTCGATGCCGCCCGCCGTGTTGTCCGTCAGGTCCGCCACGACCCCGTCGTCGAGCAGCGCGTGCGAGCCGTGCAGGGTGAAAGGGTCTCCCGAGACATCGAGGCCGACCGCCGAAGCCACGGTCTCGGGGTTGTACGCCCGCGCGCTCACCTGCACGACCTCATCGGGCGCAAGGAACCCCTCGGAGGCCGTCAGTTCGAGCGTTCCTGCGGGCGTCGTGTCGCCGTAGATGGCGTAGACCGTGACACTCAGCTTCACCGTCTGCGTCGCGCTGTCCGGGTAGACCTTCCAGCGCCAGGTCCCGGGGGTGGGGCTGTCCAGGATGCGAATCTCCGTGTTGTCGACCAGCGACTGCTGGGCGAACCACTCGCCCGTGTTCCCCCCGGCCTCCAGGGGCGGCTGGTCGATCCACAGGTCGAAGTCGTTGTTCACCGCCTGCGCGGCGCCGGCCGAGGAGGCGGGCTCCTTGTAGTGCATGACGACGACCAACCGCTCCATCTCCGACGTCACCGCGAAGTCCCCCGTGCTGTAGCTCGAGGGCGACTGGGAGAGATTGTTGTTGTAGACGACCCTCATCTCGGTCGTGTCGAACATCGCCTTGTACGCGTTGATCCGCCCCGCACCGTACTCATCCATGTGCGAGCTGCTCGTCACCACGGCCTGATCGTCACGAGTCAGGGCCGTGCCCATCAGGAGCGAGGTCAGGGTGTGTGGGCGATAGCGCAGGTACGACCAGCGGTCCACGAGCTGGGCCACCAGGCCGGAGGCGTGGGCCGCGGCCCAGCTCGACCCGGCACGTGTCAGGTACTCGTTCGAGGTGTTCGCCTGCGCGGTGAGGATCCAGTGCCCCGGTGCCACCACGTTGGGCTTGAAGCGGCCGTCCGCCACGGGCCCTCGGCTCGAGAACGGGTACAGCTCGCCGGGATCGGCGCTGCTGACCGTGTCGCTGACGTAGCCGACGGTCAGGGCGTTCTTCGAAGCGGCCTCGACGCTCATGCGCCCCGGGGTCGGGCCGCTGTTTCCGCTCGCGACCACGTGCAGCTGGTCGTAGGAGAACGACGAGCTGTCGAGCACGCGCGCATTGAACTCGGTGCCGCGCGGGCTCGTCACCGGGAACGTCCCGTACGAGTGGTTGATGAAGTGCGGCCGCTGCGTCGTGTTCGTACCGTCGTCGTAGGGCGCCTGGAGCCTGGACAGGATCGTCGGCAGATCCCAGGCGCAGGGTTGGTCGCCGCGGATGCGCACGTTGAACAGGCGCCCGGTCCCGCCCCAGTTGGCCAACCCCGGTGCCATGCCGCGCTGGTCGGCCACGGCCCCGTAGCCCCGCCCCAGGATCGTCGCGGCGACTCCGGTCCCGTGGCCGAACCCAGCGTTCGCCGAGTCGTCCCAGGGGGAGCCCCCGACGCAGCTCCAGCCCACGCCCCAGATCCCCAGGGCGCCGTGGCCGTTGTCGATGCCGCTGTCGATCACGCCGCCCACCGCGACGTCGTTGCTGGAGCCGTCGTACGTCGCTCGGGTGCGATCGCCCAGGATCATCGGCACGCTCTGGTCGTGCAGCAGCTCGCGCTCGCCCACGGGCTCGACGAAGAGCACGAAGTCGAGGGCCAGGAGCTCGTCCAGCACGTCGGCCCGAACGCGGGCGCGGAAGGTGTTCAAGCCCTCGTACCAGGGCCCGATCTCGACGCCCAGGACCTCGAGGGCCTGGCTCTGCCAGCCGTTGCTGCGCCAGATTTGCGGGAGCTGTGTCGAGTCCAGGGGTCCGGCGCCGGCCGGGTCCACGCCGCTCGGGGAGAGGCTCTCGAGCACGCCGACCGGGGTCGAGGTCGAGGCGGCGCACAGGTCGCTCTCGAACACGTTGATGAAGACCTCGAGGCTGTCCTCGGGGCCGAGTCCGGCGCGGGCCGCAGCCAGGTCCACGTGCAGCTTCTGACCGGGCTGGAGGGTGCCGACCCAGCGCACGAAGTCGAGCCCCGCCACGGCCTCGACCGCGTGGACCGGGACGGCGACCTTCATCGTGTAGTGCGGGAAGAAGCCCAGCAGCCGGCAGCCGTGCTCCTCGAGGGTCGCGAGGCGCGCGGGGGTCATGCGCGCCGAGAACATCACGAAGGCATAGGTGGCGCGTTCTCCTGCGCTGGGCCGCTCGTCCGTGTCGACGCGGGCCAGGTGCGAGATGAGCAAGGGATCGAGCACCTCGTTCGCCGCCGGACGCCGCTCGCCGGCGGCGCTGGCCAGGAAGAACGGATCGCCCGAAGGCGCGGCCAGCAGCCGGTCGCCCTGGGCACCCTCGCCCGGCAGCATGCGGGCGGCCACGGGCAAGGGCACGCCGTCGTCCGCGAAGTCGATCGGGTGGACCTGCACGGCAGGGCCCATGCGGGCCTGGTCCCCGGGGTCGCCCAGCTGCTGGGCAGCATGGGCGTAGGGCGAAGCGGCGAGGGCGGCGAGGAGGGCGTGTCGGGGGCGAAAGCGCATTGGAGCCTCGGGAGCATGGGTGAAGGACCCGGTTCTTCCGGGCCAGCTCCCCCCCCAACGCAGTCCGGCCCAGTACCCCGCCACGAAACCGCCGACCTGAGCGCGCCTTTCTCGGCGTTGCGCGCTCCCCGGGGCTATCCTCGAGTTCCGAATCCCGGATCCGGAGAACGACCATGGCCCGAGTTGCCGCCTTCACCCGCACGTTCCGCTCCGTCGTGACCCTGGTGCTCGCCCTGCTCCTCGGCGGGCAGGCCGCGGCCCAGGCCGAGTGCGTCCAGCTCGACGGCTCCGGGGGCGAGCGCTTCGGCAGCGGGGTCGCCCTCTCGGGCATGACCCTGCTGGTCGGCGCGGATCGCTCGGACAGCACGAGCCCGACCGACGCCCGCGCGCTGGTCTATCGCCGCACGTCGGCGGGCTGGACGCTGGACGCGACCCTGCGCCCCTCGGATCCCGGCTTGCAGGACCGCTTCGGGTTCGCGACCGCCCTCGACGGGGACTTCGCGTGGATCGGCGCGCCCTTCGACAACGGCAGCGAGCTGGACAGCGGCTCCGCCTACGCCTTCGAGCGCAGCGGCGCTGTGTGGGTCGAGCGCGCGAAGCGCCGCGGCTCGTCCGAGGAACAGGAGCGTCGCTTCGGGACCTCGGTCGCCGTCTCCGGCACCTGGGCTGCCGTCGGCGCGCCGGGACCCGTGTCCGGGCCCTACGCCGGACGCGTGCACCTGTTCGAGCGCTCGGCCTCCGGCTGGCCAGAGCGCCAGATCCTCGCCGCCCCCGACGGACACCCCGCCGACCGCTTCGGCGTGTCGCTCGCCCTCGACGCCGGGCGCCTGCTGGTGGGCGCCGCGGACCACGACCACGGCGGCGCCTTCCACTCGGGTGCGGCGTACGTCTTCGAGCGCGTCGGCTCGAGCTGGCAGTTCCAGGCCGAGCTGGTCGCGACGGGGAGCGCCGCGAGCGACGCCGCGGGTAGCGCCGTGGCCCTCGTCGGCGAGCGTGCTGTCGTCGGCGCGCCCTTCGCGGACGCGGCCGTCGCCGCCACGGCCGGCGCGGCCTTCGTCTTCGACGCGGGCCCCGGCGGCTGGACCCAGGTGGCGCGCCTCGAGGCCCCGGACGCCTCGCCCTTCGAGCAGTTCGGCAGCGCCGTGGCCCTGACTCCGGGCGGCGCCGCAGTGGGCGTGCAGCGTGACGACGACGCCGGTAGCGGGGCGGGAGCGGTGTGGTTCTTCACGCGCCGCGGCCAGGCCTGGCCCGCGACGGGCAAGCTCCTCGCGGCGGGCGCCGAGCCCTCCGACGGCTTCGGCACGGCCCTGGACGCGGACGGGGACACCCTGGCGGCCTCCGCGCCGCGCGCTGCGCTCGAGCGCGGCCGGGTCTCGCTGCTCTGCGCCTCGGCCGGGACGACCCTGGCCTGCAGCTCGGCGCCCCACTCGGGCGGACTCGTCGCCGGGCTGGCCCTGGAGGGCAGTCCCTTCCTGCCGGCGCAGGATGGCGTCCTGGCGACAGCCAGCGCACCGGCCCTGCGGGCGGGTCTGTTCTTCTTCGGACCGCGCCGGGCTCCCGTCCCGTTCGGAGACGGCGTGCTGTGCGTCGACAGCGTCAGCGCCCAGCGCTTGCAGCCGGTCGTGCAGACGGACGCCATGGGGCGCGCCGTTCTCTCCCTGGCTGCCTCCCCGGCGGCGGCGGCGCTGACGGACGGCTCGACGTTCACGTTCCAGTTCTGGTTCCGCGACGCGAACGGGCCCCTGGGGAGCGGAGTCAACGTGAGCGACGGGCTCGAGGTGCGCTTCTGTCGCTGAGACAGGAGTGGACGACAGCGTATAGTCACGCCATGACCTCGCCCCGCTCCCTGCTCGTCCCCGCTCTCGTCCTCGGTCTCGTCCTGCTCGGCGCCTGCTCGTCCGGGGAGCAGACGCACCAGACCTCCTCGCCCACGCCCGCGCGGCCCGACGCGCCCCGACCTCAGAACGGGCCCTACCCGGCGCAGTCCGGCTGGGTGGAGGAGGCTCCCGCCAACGGCCTGCGCACGGCCCAGTTCCGGCTGCCCGGGGGGGACGGCGCCGCGGGCGCGCGCCGGGGCGTGGCCTCGGTCCCGAGG
>JAJFFA010001038.1 GCA_021776885.1 Planctomycetota bacterium | reverse complement strand
CGACGTGCACGTGCGGCCGGGGGAGGTCGGGGTCGTCAGCTTGCGCCGACTCCCCTGACCCTCCGTCCCGAGCCCGGCTCGTCCGGGCTAGCCCGGGTCAGCTGCCCTGTTCGAGCAGCGGCTTGGCGCCCGAGCCGTCGGCCTTCATCCAGAACAGGCGCGAGGCTCCGCTGTCGTCGCTGCGGTCGAAGACGATGCTCTTGCCGTCGGGAGCGAGGCGCGGCCGCCGGTCCTGGGCGGCGGTGTCGGTCAGGCGCGTGAGGTTCGAGCCGTCGACGTCGACGCTCCAGATGTTGCAGCGCCCGTCGCGCCAGCTGGCGAAGACGATGCGCTTGCCGTCCTTCGAGGCCGACGCATCGATGTCCCACGAGTCGTCCTCGGCGGGGGTCAGGTTGCGCTCCTCCGAGCCGTCGGCGTCGGCCAGGAAGATGTCGCGCTTGCCGTCACGGGCAGAGGAGTAGACCAGCCGCCGCCCAGCCCACGAGAGGGAGTCCTCGCCCTCGGTGTCGCGGGTGACCGGGCTGAACTCACCACTGCGGGTGTCGGCGAGCATGGCGCGCGGTACGCCAGCGTCCATGCGGATCAGGGCCACGGCCTTCTTGTCCTTCGAGTAGGAGGCGGCACCGCTCGGGATCGGCCGCCCGCTGCCGTCGTCCAGGGGCACGACCAGCCGCAGCTCCTCCCCGTCGGGCTCGCTGGAGTAGATCGCCGCGGTCTTGAAGCGTGTCGAGCGGAACACCAGCTCCTTGCCCTTGGGCCCGTAGCGCGCGTGGTCGTCCGCGCCCAGGCAGCGGGTCACGCGCTCGCTGCCGCCGCGCTTGATGTCGGCGACGTAGAGCTCCGGGTTGCCGTCCCGGGTCGAGGTGAAGACGACGTGCCGGCCGTCGGGGGACCAGCTGGCGTCGTAGTCGGAGTAGCTGTTGAAGTAGCCGTCGTCCTGCCCCGCCTCGTAGGCCGCCAGGCGTGCGCGGTACTCGCCGTTGACGGGGTACAGCTCGACGCAGCGCCGCATGATCTGCTTGGCCTCGTCCCGCTCGCCATTCATGTGCAGCGCCATGGCCAGCACGTGCAGGCGTCGTGTCAAGAACAGGCCCGGGTCGTAGTAGGCCGGATCCTCCTCGGACAGGCGCTCGCTGACCTCGGCTGTCCGGCGCGCGACCTCGAGCACGAAGCGCCGCTGGTCCTTCGACAGCACGTCCCGGTTGGACCACCACCACAGCACGTTGCTCCAGCCCCAGTTGAAGACCTGCAGGTCGCGCACGTCCGCGTAGGCGCGCTGCAGAGCGGCGAACTCGGCGTCGAGGTCAGCGAGGGCGTTGTGCAGGTTCGCGACCTCGTTCCAGCCCCTGTGGCGCGCCCCCGGGGCTTCGAGCTCCGCGACGTATTCGCTCAGCTGCGCGACGAGCTCCGGTGTCAGCGAGCGTGCGGGCTGCAGGCTCGCGCGCAGGTGCTCTTGCAGGTACATCAGGGCCGCGACGTCCGAGCGTCCTTCGGGGTCGTCCGCACGGATGCCCGCGCGCAGGGCCTCGGCGCGATCGGCGTGCCCCAGGGACTCGAGGCGTCCCGCGAGCTGCCCGCGCAACTCGAGCTCGTCGGGGGTCTTCTCGACGCGCTGCTCGAGGTCGCGCAGGGTGTCCTCGTCCCGGGCGATGCGTCCCAGGTGGTGCACGACGGTGGGGATGTTGGCCGAGCCGAAGATGGCGTCCTGAGCGCTCTCGTCGCCCGGGTCGATGACCACCAGGGAGGGCGTGGTGCTGATCTCGTAGCGCTCGAACAGGGCCCGGCCTGCCGGGCTCTCGAGCTGCGCCCCGAGGCAGACGAACGATCCGGTAGCGTCCACGACCCGCGGGTCCTGCAGCTGGTTCTGGAAGAACCCGATGCAGGTCTGACTGGTCTCGGACCAGAAGTAGATCAGGACGTCCTGCTTGGCCCGGGTCGCGGCGACCGTGGCGGAGCGGAAGTCACCCGCGTGCCAGGCGATCTCCGCGGGCGGAACGGCGAGGGGCGGCGGGGGGGAGAAGAGGGAGAGAAGACACAGGCCCGTGGCGATCATGGCGGCTCGAGGAAAGAGGAGGGGGACCGGGGCCCCGGCGCCGATCGCCGGGCATCACCCCCTCCGTTGCCGCGGGACCCCGAGGGGTCTCAACCGGATCAAGCCGCGCGCCGGTGCCGGTCCTTGACCAGGTGATCCGCCACGTGGGTGGCGCACCATGAGTCCGGCTTGAGCTGCACCTCGAAGCCATAGCCGCGCACCATGCCGGCCAGCCCCGCCACGAACTTGGACGAGCGATGGCGCGGGTCGACGTTGGCGTCGACGTGCACCACCAGGTCCTGCAGCACCAGGCCGTCGAGGGCCTGGGCCACCGCGATCGACAGCTCCGCCTCGCGGTACAGGCGCGTGGCCAGGGAGTAGCGCTTGTCGACGCGCTCCTTGCGGTAGAAGACACGTCCGCCCGCCGCAGGGGTGATCACTGCGATCACGGTGACGAAGTCCGTGTGCCCGCCGG
>JAJFFA010001037.1 GCA_021776885.1 Planctomycetota bacterium | reverse complement strand
CTGGGCACGGGACCCACGGAGGGTGTTGTTGGATAATCCAGGCCCTCCCCGCCCCCTCCCAGCCCCTCCTCCCATGCCCAACACACCGGCCTCGCTCCCCTCACGACAGCGTTTGCCGGGGCACGGGTCCTGGGCTGCTGGGCTCATGCTGCTGCTCGCGGCTTGCGACTCGGGGCAGGGACCCGAGCGGCCAAACCTGATCCTGGTCACGGTCGACACGACCCGCGCCGACGCCTTCTCGTGCTACGGAAATCCAGGCGTGCGCACGCCCAACTTCGACCGACTGGCGGCCAGCGGCGTTCGATTCGCCGAGGCGCGCACGGTCGCGCCCCTGACCCTGCCCTCGCACACCAGCCTCCTGACCGGCAGCCTGCCCCCGGAGCACGGAGTGCGCTCGAATGGCCTCACGGCCCTCGGGCCCGAGATCCCGACCCTGGCGGAGGCTTTGCGCGGGGCCGGCCGGCGCACGGCCGCCTTCGTCTCGGCCGTGGTCCTCGACTCACGCTACGGCCTCGACCGCGGATTCGACCTCTACGACGACATCGAGCGCGAGGAGTCCGCCGACCGACGCGCGGGTGACGTGGTGGACGCGGCCCTGTCCTGGCTCGAAGCGGACCCCGACGCCCCCTTCTTCTGCTGGCTGCACTTCTTCGACCCCCACGAGCCCTACGAGCCGCCGGCCGGCTTCGAGGACGCCGCTCACCCCTACCTGGGCGAAGTGGAGTACGTGGACCGGGAGTTCGGGCGGCTGCTGACCTGGCTGGAACAACGTGGACTCTCCGATTCGACTCTGGTGGTGGTCACCTCCGACCATGGCGAGTCCATGGGAGAGCACGGCGAGAACACCCACGGCGCCTACGTCTACGACGCGACCCTGCACGTCCCGCTGCTGATGTCGATGCCCGGGACCCTGCCCCCCCGGACAGTCGTCGAAGAGTGCGTCAGCGTGATCGACGTGGACCCGACTGTGCGCGACCTGTTCGACCTGTCCGGACCCGTAGCGGGTACGGGGCGCAGCCTGACCCCGGCCTTCGCCGGTCAGCCCCTGGCCGCCAGCCCGGCCTATGGTGAGAGCGAGTACTGCCGCATCCACTTCGGCTGGAGCTCGGTCAGCACCCTGATCCACCAGCGCTGGAAGTACATCTCGTCCCCGCAGCCCGAGCTCTACGACCTGGATCAGGATCCGCGCGAGAAGCGCGACCTGGCGGCCCAGCACCCGGAGCGCGCGGCCGAGCTGGCGCGAGCCCTGGAGCAGCTGACCGCCAGCCTCAACAGCCACGCGACCCTCAGCATCGAGCTGGACGAGGCCGACGCGCGCCAGCTCGAGTCCCTGGGCTACGCCCAGGGCGGCTCCTCCAGCGAGGGGGATGACACCGAACGCCTCAACCCCATGCAGCTGTCCAACGTGCTGCGGCTTCACAGCCGCTCCCTGGGATCCATGCGCGAGGGACGCTTCGAGGAGGTCGTGACCTTCATGCAACGGGCCACCGAGTCGGCTCCGGGCGTCGGTTTGTTCCACGACTTCCTGGGCGTGGCGTACAACCAGCTGGGACGGACCGAAGAGGCCAAGGTCGAGCTCGAGCGCGCCGTGGCCCTCTCCCCCGAGCACCCGCGCATCCACCTGCACCTCGGCAACACCTACCGCAACCTGGGCGACCGCGAAGGTGCCGAGCGCGAGTACCGGGCCGCGCGCCTGCTCGGCCCGTACCTCACCCGAGCCCGCCTCTCGCTGGCCGAGCTCTTGCTCGAACGCGAGAGCTTCGCCGAAGCGCTCACCGAGCTCGAGCAGTTGCTCGAGCTCGATCCCGCGAACATCGAGTACCGCCGCCTCCTCGGACGCGCCCACGCCGCCGCGGGCGCCCCCTCGAAGGCACGCGCCGAACTCCAGAAGGCCGCGGACCTGGCGCGAACCCGGGGCCTGGTGCCCCTGGCCGACGAGATCACCGCCGAGGCCGCGAGCCTGGGCGACGGGCAGTAGGCGCCCGACCACCGTGCAGAGGAGCGCGGGTCCGCCCTGTCTGCTCAGGCAGGGGGAGCCGTCCTTTCGAGGCATCGAGACGTCCCGCAGCCGACGCCCGACATGGAGCGGGCGCGGATCTGGGCCTTCTACCAAGCGTTCGCTGCCGACCGCATGACGCGCGCCGCTCGGTTCGCCGGGTACGATGACCGCGTGGCCGAGCTCATCTACCAGACCCTCGAGAATCCCGTCGACGAGCCAGCGGTGCAGACGGTGCTGGAGGGCCTGCGGCGCCACAACCGGGCGGTGCTCGGCGACCCCACTCGCTGCACGCTGGCCGTGGTCGTCCGTGACGGCGAAACCGTCGTCGGTGGCGTCTGGGGCGAGCTCGAGTGGGACTGGCTACACGTGCACATCCTGTGGGTCGCCGACGAACGGCGCGGCCAGGGGATCGGCTCGGCGTTGATGCGAGCGATCGAGTCGATCGCCGTCGAACGCGGTGTTGACCGCTGTCACCTGGAGACGACGAGTTTCCAGGCACTGCCCTTCTACGACGGCCTGGGATACGAAGTGTTCGCGGAGCTCGAGAAGCCGATCGGGCATCGGTGCTTCTTTCTACAGCGCGTAGGGCTTGGCCAGATCGACGGCCGGCGGGTGTAGGCGATCGAGGCTACGGCGCCACGGCGCCGGCCCCTCTTTCCCTCCGCCGGCTCCCGACCGGTCCAGCGCGGAACGTGGCCTGAGCCTTCGTCCTCCAGCGCCAGGAGGGCCGGACCCTACCCACTGGGGACGCCGCTCCCGAGCCGGGGCCCGACGCTGGCGCCCGGCGCTCAGCGCGTCGACGAAAAAACGCCCGCGGCTTGCTAGAAGCCGCGGGCGTTCTTATGAGGTCCCGGCGATAACCTACTTTCGCGCGTAAGCACTATCATCGGCGATGCCTGCTTGACGACCGTGTTCGGGATGGGAACGGGTATGGCCAGACATCTATGGTCACCGGGGATACGGTAACGATCCCGCATAGCCGAGCCGAGGGCTCAACGGGCGCGGGACCGTTGTAAGAAAGGTGGATGATGTGTGGCCATGAAACCACGGCGGAAGAGACAAACCTACTTCCGCCCCACCGAGCCGGCCCGAACAACGACTCGCGTTGTCCGATGGACTCGATGAAATGGAAGAAGGTGGTTAAGCCGATTGCCCGATTAGTACCGGTAAGCTGAACACATTACTGTGCTTACACCGCCGGCCTATCAACCTGGTAGTCTCCCAGGGGGCTAATAGGGACGACTCGTCTTGGAGAAGGCTTCGCGCTTAGATGCATTCAGCGCTTATCCGTTCCGACCTTAGCTACCCAGCTGTACCACTAGCGTGATAACTGGAACACCAGAGGGTCGTCCTCCCCAATCCTCTCGTACTAGGGGAAAACCTCCGCAATCATCCTACACCCACGCCAGATAGGGACCGACCTGTCTCACGACGGTCTAAACCCAGCTCACGTGCCGCTTTAATTGGCGAACAGCCAAACCCTTGGGACCTCCTACAGCCCCAGGATGTGATGAGCCGACATCGAGGTGCCAAACGACTTCGTCGATATGAACTCTTAGAAGTCATCAGCCTGTTATCCCCGGGGTACCTTTTATCTGGTGAGCTACGGCCTTTCCACACAGAAATCCGCAG
>JAJFFA010001036.1 GCA_021776885.1 Planctomycetota bacterium | reverse complement strand
CTCGAGGGTCTCGAGGGTCCAGACCCGGTCGCGGCTGATGTCGAGCATCACGCCGCGCCGCGCGAAGTCCGGAGCGTCCTCGAGGTGCAGGCCGGGGAGGGGCGTCGCGCGGGGCGTGAGCGCCACCAGCTGCAGCAGGGTCGAGACTCCGTGGAACAGCCCGGGCGCGTCCGCCCCGCTGACGCGCACGCCCGCGGGCGTGACCTCCAGGCGGTAGCCCTCGGGGGCCAGGCCGCCGGGGTCGAGGTCCAGCAGCACGCCGACGCCCTCGCCCTCGCCCTCGAGGAGCTCGAGCTCGAGGCGCGCGAGCCCTCGGGCCAGGTGGGCCAGGGCCCGCTCGTCGCGCGGAACGCAGCGCACGGGCAGGCCATCCACCGGCAGGCGGAAGCCACCGTCGCGGCGCTCGACGGTGCGCGGCGTGGGCACCAGGAGATCGAGGCGAGCGCTCATGCGGCGCGGATTCTACGGGGCCGTGCGCGCCGCCCCCTTCGATTTCCGCCTTGGAGCGGCGCACGACGTCGCGCACCCTAGGCGGATCGTGAAGCGAGCCCGCACCGAGCCCGACCCCGAGCCGCTCTCGGCCCCTCCTGCCCCGTCCACCCCACGCGTCGGGTTCCTCGGGGACCCCCGTCGCGAGCGCCTCGTGGTGGCTGCCGTCGTGCTCCTGGCCTTCCTCGTGCGCGTGGTCTACGTGCTGCAGATGCGCTCCAGCCCGCTCTTCGCGCAGCCGGTGATGGACAGCCTCTACCACGTCGAGCTCGCGCGCGCCTTCGCCGAGGGCGGCGACCGCCATCCGGGCCCGTTCTTCCGGGCACCGCTCTACCCGTGGTTCCTGGGCCTGCTCTTCAAGTGCTGCGGCGATGGCCTGCTCCTGCCGCGCCTGGTGCAGTGCGTCTTCGGCTCCCTGAGCACCCTGCTCGTCTACGCCATCGGCAAGCGCGCCTTCGACGCCCGGGTCGGCTTCGTGGCCGCGCTCATGGCGGCGACCTACTGGGTGCTCGTGTACTTCGACGGCGAGCTCCTGATCCCGACCCTGGTCGTGCCCCTGTACCTGCTGGGCCTGTGGCTCACCCTGGGCGTGGGGGAGCTGGCTGCCGCGGGCGAGGACGCGCGCGCGGGCCGCACCCGCAAGCTGTGCAGCGCCGCGGGCCTGGCCTGGGGCGTCGCCGCCCTGGCGCGGCCCAACGCGCTGCTGTTCATGCCCGCCGTGGCCCTGTGGATCGCGTACCTGTTCCGCGCGCAGGGACGCCGCGCCCTGCTCCCGGCGCTGCTCTTCAGCGCCGGACTGCTGGCGCCGATTCTGCCGGTCACGGCCTACAACACCTTCGTCGAAGGCGACGCCGTCCTGATCTCGACCCAGGGCGGGGTCAACTTCTGGATCGGCAACAACCCGGGCTCGGACGGCAGCAGCGCCATCGTCCCCAACACCCGCGCCGGCTGGTGGGAGGGCTACGCGGACGCGATCGCCCAGGCCCAGGCGGCGGAGGGGCGCGAGCTCCGACCCTCCGAGGTCTCGCGCCACTATGCGGGCCGCGCCTGGGACTTCATCTTCAGCCAGCCGGGGGCCGCGGCGGACCTCGGGCTGCGCAAGCTGCGCCTGTTCTGGTCCGACTGGGAGCTGGGCAACAACCAGGTCATCCGCTTCTTCGCCTACCGCTTCGGGCCGATCGTGCGCTTCCTGCCCCTGGGCTTCGGCGTCCTCGCGGCGGCGGGGCTGTGCGGTCTGTTCCTGAGCCTGCGCGGGCGGGGCGCTCAGCTGTTCCCCCTGTGGGGCTTCGTGCTGGTCTACTCGGCCTCGGTCGTCGCCTTCTTCATCAACGCGCGCTTCCGGGTTCCCATCCTGCCGGTACTGATGGTCTACGCGGCCTGGTGCGGCGTCTGGATCTTCGAGTGCCTGCGCACCCGGCGCCTGGGCCCGGCCCTCGCCGTCCTGGCCGCCATCACGGGCTTCAGCCTCTGGTCCCGCGACCTCCCGCAGGGCGTCCGCACCGACGACTCGAACGGCCTGGCCCAGCTCGCCGTCGCCGAGAGCATCCGTGGCAACCACGACCTGGCCGTGCGCTACTTCGAGCAGGCCGTGCGCGTCCACCCCTTCAACTTCCAGGCGCGCACCAACCTGGCGAAGCTGCTGCAGCGCCAGGGACGCCCGGCCGAGGCCCTGGTCCACGCCAAGCAAGCCGTCGACTCGGGGCTACGCAACGTCGACGCCATCGACCTGACCCTAGACCTCTTGATCGAGACCGGTGACCTGGCCCAGGCGGAGGCCTTCGCCCAGCAGGTCGTGCAGCGCGTCGAGGGCCTGGCCGTCCCGCGCTACCACCTGGCGCGCATCGCCTGGTCGCGCCAGGACTGGGGCATCGCCCGAGCCCGCTTCCAGGAGACCCTGGTGCGCGACCCCGGCCACTTCGACGCCGCGCGCGGCCTGGGCATGGCCTACCGCAACATGGGACGCCCCGAGGAAGCTGCCGAGGCTTTCCAGCACTCCCTCACGCTCCTGGCCCGCGCCCGCCCCGAGTTCGCGGACGAGGCCTGGCGCCAGTGGATCGACGTCCTGACCGAGCTGAAGCGCGGCGCCCAGGCCGAGGCCGCGCGCAGGGCCTACCAGGACTGGAAGCGCCAGCCCGCGGCCACCCGCGGGTAGTACGGAGCCAGGCGCGAACGGGGCGCTCGAGCCTGGATCCAGCACGCGCACTAGAGGCTTTGGATCCCCGTAGCGTGTACGCATGAGTCAAGTTTCGGCCGGCCGAGCCTGACCGTCT
>JAJFFA010001035.1 GCA_021776885.1 Planctomycetota bacterium | reverse complement strand
TGCGGTCCGCTCGGTCCGTCGGCGCCGTCGACCCCGCGCGGGCCCTCGGGGCCCGCGGGGCCCGCCGGTCCCTGGGGGCCGGTGTCGCCGGCGGGGCCCACCGGGGTCGCCGTGGTCAGCAGGGTGCCGTCGGGGAACTCGAGGCCCGTCGCGCGGGTGCGCACCAGGCCGTCGACGTCGAGCCGCCGGCGCGGGTCCGTCGTGCCGACGCCGACGCCGGCGGGGCCGAGGAACCAGTGGCGCGTGACGGGGTACAGGCCGCCGAGCACGGGGAGGCGCGAGGCGTCGAGACAGGCTCCGTCGAGGTGCGCGTCCTCGAGGCTCGCCGAGCAGCGCGGGCCGGGCCCCGCGTCGCCGAGCGCTCCGACCTGCGAGGTCTGGGCCGCGGCGGGGAGGGCGGCGCCCGTGAAGAGCGCGAGGGTCAGGGCGACGTGGGACCTCATCGGGCTTCCTCCGTCGCGTAGGACGTGCGCTCGAGCGCGTCCGTCAGCTCTCCCAGCAGCGCGCGCAGCTCATCGAGCTCCGCTTCCTGCGCCGCGAGCCGCGCGTCCTGCTGCGCGGCGAGCTCGCGCAGGGCGCCGATGGCCACGACGCTCAGGCCCGAGTAGTTCAGCGTCAGGTGGTCCGCGCCCGCGCTCACGAGGGAGGGGAACTCCTGCTGCACGTCCTGGGCCAGGAAGCCGATCGGCTTGGACTCGTCGGGGGCCGGCTGCTGGTCGCGGAACCAGTAGCTGACGGGCTCGAGCCGGCGCATGCGCGGCAGCACGTCCTCGAGCTCCTCGACGTCGGTCTTGCGCCGCGCGTCGCTGGTCGAGGTCCAGACTCCGCTGCTCGAGAGCCGCGCCAGACCGTTGTAGCCCGCGATCGTGTTGGTCATGTCGAGGAAGCCGTCGTTCGTCATGCGGATCCCGCCGACCTGGGTGGCCTGCTCGTTGTGGAGCGAGATCGTCCAGCCGCCGAACTGGTCCGGGAGCGTGAAGCGGCTGCGGCCGTGCACGTCGAGCATGGCCTGCGGGTTGGCGGTCCCGACGCCGACCTGCCCGGTGGTGCGCATGACGGCGAGGGACGGCGCGTCCGGCACGAAGCGCCGCACGACGCGGAACTCGAAGTCGCTGTCGGGCTCGTTCGACTGCGCCGCGGGGTACGGGTCCCCGCCGCGCAGGCCCCAGTGGTTCTCGCCGGCCGCGGTGTCCGCCTGACGCACGATCAGGGTGTAGAAGTTGTTGTAGCGCAGGTCCGCCGACAGGCCGCTGAAGTCGAAGTCGAACCACGCGTAGTCGTCGGACAGGGTCGGCACGAGCGTGGTCGCGCTGCCCAGGGAGAGGCCGCTGCCGTTGAAGCCCCGGAAGACCTCGACCTCGACCTCGGTCGGCAGCGCGCCGTCGTTGCGCAGCCGCAGGGACACGCTCTCGAGGCGCCCGTCCTCCAGCGAGTGGAAGGTCTGGCGGCGCGAGTTGTTCGAGCCCAGGACGCGGCTGTCGTCGGGGCCGGCGCTCTGCTCGGCGGCGATCGCGAGCTCGCCCACGGCCTGCACCCGGAACAGGGTGTTGTCGTTGCCGGGCCCGATGCTGACCTGGGCCTCGGTGCGCACGATCGAGAGGTCGGAGCTCGCCTCCCAACCCAGGTTGCCGTCGCTGCCCGGCGGGCCCTGGGGACCGCTGGGTCCCTCGGGACCCTCGGGGCCCTGGTCACCTTGGGCGCCGGTCGGTCCCTCGGGACCCTCGGGGCCCTGGTCACCTTGGGGCCCGGCGGGCCCCTGTGCGCCGGTCATGCCCGGCGGGCCCGTGGGGCCCTGCGGCCCTTCGGGACCCGGCGCGCCCTGGGGACCCTCGGGGCCTTGCAGGCCGGCGCTGGTCTGACGCGTTCCGTCGGGGAACTCGAAGCCGCCGGCGCGGGAACGGACGATGCCGTTCACGTCGAGCCGGGCCTGGGGATCGAGGACGCCGAGGCCGACCCGGCCGCTCGCGGGCTCGATGAACCAGTCGGGGCTCAGGGGCGTGAGCATGCCGAGGGTCGGGATCACCGACGCGCCGATGCATTGACCGGGAAGGTAGGCGTCCTCCACGCCGGAAACGCAGCCCTGGCCCAGCGCGGAGGATCCGCCGCCGCGCGGGCCGGCCTGGAGCGTGCGGCCGGCTTGCAGCGTGCGATAGGCGGCGTCGGAGAGCTCCTCGAAGGAGCCCCCGAGGTTGCGGAAGGCGCGCTCGCCCTGGGCTCCGAGCACGACCAGGTCGGCGGCTCCGTCGAGGTCCAGGTCGAGGGCGCGCGCGCCGCGCAGGCCGCGCAGGCCGTCGAGGCCGGAGGCGGAGGAGGCGCGGACCAGGAAACGCTGCGCGCTGCCGAGCATGAGCCGACTCTCGCCGGCCGGCAGCACAAGGAAGAGGTCGAGGCGTCCGTCGTGGTCGAAGTCCTCCGCGACCACGTCCTGCACGCCCTCGGCCACGCGCGGGTCCAGGACAGCGCTCACGGCCTCGAAGCCGCCTGCCCCGCGGCTCTCGAGCAGCAGCAGGCCCTGGTCGGGGTCGACGGTGAAGAGGTCGAGCCGGCCGTCCCCGTCGAAGTCGCCCCAGCCGTGCCTGGGCGTTGCGGGGGGGCCGGTCGGGGATTCGACCTGGGCCGTCGCGGGGCTCGCGAGGCCGGCGGTGGCCAGGAGGGTGGCGTGGAGAAGGTGCATGGGGACGCTCGCTGGGGTTCTCGGGATCGACCGGGCCGCAGCCCGTGGCGGGGCTCCGGACCC
>JAJFFA010001034.1 GCA_021776885.1 Planctomycetota bacterium | reverse complement strand
AGAACAGGTTCGCGATCCACGGCGCTCCGAGCAAGTCGGCGCGCGAGACCGGGTTCCCGGCCGAGTCGAGGAAGGAGAAGTCCGCGACCTCTCCCAGGCGCGCCTCGGCCTGCGGGGCGAGGGCGGCGCTCTGCGCCTGGCCCGCTCCCGGGGCGAGCATGCAGACGAGAGCGCAGAGCGCGGCGCGTGCCACCCACTTCACGCGCAGCATCCCGTCACGCCCCCGTGTGTCAGTGCCCGCCGTCCTCTTCCGAGCCGGCGTGCAGCACCAGGTTGCGACTGCCCTTGCCGATCTCGACCACCTCGCCGTTCTCAGGATCGAGCTGGTCGCCGACCTGGTAGAGCGTGTCGTCATTGAGGGCCACGTCCGGCAGGAGCGCGAAGTAGACGATCAAGATCAGAATCGGCGTCGGCGCGATCAGGCACTTGACGATCCAGCCCTCGAACTTCATGTGCATGAAGTACTGGAAGATCAGGATGCCCTTCCAGAAGGCGAAGATCAGGAGCCCGCCCCACAGGGCCGGCTTCATCTCGTAGGGCACGAGGGAGCCCCAGGCCACCTCGACCGCGGTCAGGATGAAGAGGGTGATGAAGATCTTGTTTGCGTTGAAGTGTGCTTCGGCCATGGGGATCGCTCCTCCTACATCAAGTAAACGAGCGTGAACAGGAGGACCCAGACCAGGTCCACGAAGTGCCAGTACAGCCCGCCCAGCTCGATCGCCACGCAGTTCTCGGCACTGAACTTCCCGCGCACCGCACCAATCCACAAGACGATCAGCCAGATCACACCGACGATCACGTGCAGGCCGTGGAAGCCGGTCATCGAGTAGAAGGTCGACCAGAACAGGTCCTGGTTGGGCAGGGCGCCGTGCTTGATCAGCTCCAGGTACTCGTAGGCCTGTACGCCGACGAAGAAGGCGCCCAGCAGGATCGACAGGCCGAGCCACTTCACGAGGCCCCCCTGATCTCCCTTCTGGATCGCCATCAGCGCGCGCACCACGGTCCACGAGGACACGATCAGCACGAAGGTGTTGAAGGCCGTGATGTCGACCGCCAGGCGCTCGGCCGGGTTCGGCCAGGACGGAGCCCCGGTACGCAGGACGAGGTAGGTCCCGATCAGTCCCGTGAAGAACATGATCTCGGTGGCCAGGAAGAGCCAGATGGCGAACTTCCCGCGGTCGACGGGGGGACCACTGTCGTAGTCGAAGATCGGATGGTGGTGCGCGGGCGCATCCACGGCCGGGTCGTAGGCAGCGACGGCTTTGCTCATGACTGGCAGCCCCTTGAAGAAGTGATCCGGATGCCAGGGCGATGACATCCGCTTCGGTGTGGTGCCTGGAGACGCAGGCGAATCTGTAGATTCGGCGAGGCTTGCAGGTGCCGCACCGGAGTGGAGGACATCGTCATGGCGCCGGATGACTTCTTCAATGGGCTGCTAGGCGACGAAGGTGAGCCCCGAGTCCGCCAGGACCAGGGCGAGGAGCAGCGGCAAGTGAACGAGTGAGACGAGGAGCAGCGCGCGCGCGCGCGGCCTGTCCTCGCGCAGACAGAAGGCCACCGACGCCGCGAGGTAGGCGGCGGAGAGGACGAAGGCGCCCACGGCGTACAGGCCCCCGGCGAGGCCGGTCAGGGCCGGCAGCAGGGCCACGGCGAGCAGGCTCGAGGCGTAGAGCACGGCCTGGCGGCCGGCGACGCCCTCGGAGTTCGGGAGGGCGGGCAGCATGCGCATGCCGGCGGCCGCGTAGTCCTCGCGGTAGAGCCAGGCGATGGCCATGAAGTGCGGGAACTGCCACGCGAAGAGGATCGCGAAGAGCATCCAGGCCCAGGGCCCGGTGCTGCCCTCGAGGGCGACGTAGCCGAGCAACGGCGGGGCCGCGCCCGCGACGGCGCCGACGACGGTGTTGATGCTGCTGACGCGCTTCATCGGCGTGTAGACGCCGACGTACAGGGTCAGGGTCGCGACCGCGAAGAAGGCGGCCAGGAGGTTGAACGAGAGGGCCAGGCCGGCGCTGCCGACCACGCCCAGGGCCGCGCCGAAGAGCAGGGCGTCGCGCGGGGCGATGCGCCCGGTGACCAGAGGGCGATCCTGGGTGCGGCGCATGCGCCCATCGACGTCGCGCTCGAGCACCTGGTTCAGCACGCTCGCGCAGCCGGTGACGAGGGTGATCCAGAACGCGGCCTCGAGGCTGCGGGCCAGGGCAGCGAAGAGCCCCAGCGGGCGCGACGGTGCGAGCAGCGCTCCAGCGGCGGCCACCACGGCGACCATGAGCGCTACCCGCGGCCGGATCAGGGTCGCCCAATCTCCGAGGGTCGCCTTGGCGCCCAGGCTGAGCGTGGGCGCGGGCAGCAGCGCCGCTCGTTGTTCGATGTGGCTCATGGGCTGGCTCAACGCGCGCCCTCCAGGCGCAGTTCGGAGACGGAGGCCGCGTCCGCGCGGTCGGCGGGGGCGCCCGAGAGCAGGCGGCGCGACCACAGGGCAGCGGCCAGGGTCGTCGCCAGGAGCAGGGCACCGACCACCACGTGCAGGGTCGCCGCAACGGCCTCGGCGGCGGCGGGTCGGCGCTCGAAGCCGCCGCTGAGGATGACGATCGCGAAGAGCGCGAGCGGTCCCAGGACGAGCTGCGCCGCGAGGGTCGCGTAGAGCCAGCGGCGCACGCGCAGGAGCGCACCGCGCTCGTGTCCTGCGGCGACGCCATCGGCGTGCCCGCGGACCAGGGCGGCGCCCAGGTAGAGCACCGCGGCCACGGCGGCGAAGGCGCCGAAGACGTGCAGCACCACGCCCAGGGACGAACCCGTGTGACGCAGGAAGGCGCCGAGCACGATCTGCGCGTAGACCAGGACCAGGGCCAGGATCGAAGCCCGCGCCAGGGGCCGGGCCTGCTTGCACGGACGCCGCTCGGCGCGCTCCCACTCCGGCGAGGTCAGGACCCTGAAGGCGGCCACCA
>JAJFFA010001033.1 GCA_021776885.1 Planctomycetota bacterium | reverse complement strand
AACGAAGACCGCGTCGGCGCGCTCGGTGCCCAGCACCACGAAGGGACCGACCGAGCGCGGGAAGGCGTGCTCACTGCGCGTGGCCTGGACGAAGGGGCCGGTCGAGTCGAGCACCAGGAGTCGCCGCGGGTCGCCTTCGGCCCGCGCCACCACCAGACTCTCGGACCCGGTGAAGTGCACGTCGGCAGGGATCCAGGGTGCCGCCGCCGGGGCCTGGTGCACCCAGCGCAGCCCTGGGGCGAAGGGATCCTGGGCCTGGAGCGGCCGCGCGCTGGCGAGCAGCACCAGGCTGCAGAGCCAGGCCGGCCGAACCCGAGGGAAGCGGGCCTGGGCGCCGGGGGAGGGGTGCAGGGAGGGGGACATGGGCGGGAATGCAACTTCCCAACCTCACTCTATCCCGCCCAGCCGAATGCGGGGGGCCCGGGCCCTCGAACGGCTGGAGCGTGGGCGGCCAGCGCGCTAGACTCCCGCCCGCTCGGGCTCGCCCGCGGGTCGCCGCGCGAGCCCCCCCTGAGCCCCCAGCCCACAGCCAGTCCCCGAGCCGCCGCCCGGGTGCTGTCCTGCGGCAGTCCCCCCAAGCGCCCGGACGCCACGCCCCCCCCATGCGAGCGACCCCCCTCGAATCCGTACACCAAGCCCTCGGCGCCCGAATGGTCGAGTTCGGCGGCTGGAACATGCCCGTGCAGTACGGCCCGATCCTCGACGAGGTGCGCTGCGTGCGCGAGAAGGTCGGCCTGTTCGACCTGTCGCATATGGGTCGCGTCACGATCAGCGGTCCGGACGCCGTGGCCTTCGTCGACCGCACCGTGTCGTGCTACTGCGCCAAGATCGCCGTGGGCGGGATCCGCTATGGCCTGCTGTGCCAGGAGGACGGCGGCCCCATCGACGACGTGCTGGTCTACCGCGGGGTGGACGACGTGTTCGTCGTCGTGAACGCCTCGAACACCGCCGCCGACCTCGACTGGCTACGCAAGCACACGGGCGACTTCGACGTCGAGATCCACGACCAGACCGACGAGCTGGCGATGCTGGCCCTGCAGGGTCAGAACTCCGCAGCCGTGCTGGCCAAGTTGACGGACGCCGACCTGGGCAACCTCGGTTACTACAAGCACACCCACGCCAGCGTCTGCGGCATCCCCGACGTGCGCATCAGCCGCACCGGCTACACCGGCGAGGACGGCTTCGAGATCTACTTCCCGTGCGCCGAAGCCGAGCGCGTGTGGGCCGAGCTCAGCGCCGCCGGCGAGCCCGAGGGCCTGGCGCCGATCGGGCTGGGGGCGCGGGACACCCTGCGGCTCGAGGCGGGCATGTCACTCTACGGCCACGAGATCGACCTCGAGCACAACCCGATCGAGGCCGGCTTGAACTTCGCCGTCTCCTTCAAGGAGGAGAAGGGCGACTGGATCGGGCGCGACGCGCTGCAGCGCGTCAAGCAGAACCCGAGCCGCAAGCTGGTCGGCATCACGACCGATGGCAAGCGCGTCCCGCGCCAGGGCTACCCCCTCTACGCTGGCGACACGCGCGTGGGCGAAATCTGCTCCGGCGCCGTGTCCCCCACCGTCGGCACGAACATCGGGACGGCCTACCTGCCCCTGGCCCTGTCCGAGGTCGGACAGACCATCGACATGGACCTGCGCGGCAAGCGCCAGGCCTGCACCGTGGTCGCGCTCCCCTTCTACTCCCGCACCCGCTGACCCCGTTCCCCTGCAACAAGATCCATGCGTCCCGACGACCGCAAGTACCTGCCCAGCCACGAGTGGGCCAAGCTCGATGGCGACACCATCCTCGTAGGCATCACCGACTTCGCCGTCGAGGAGCTCTCCAGTGGCAACGAGGGCGACCTCGTGTACTGCGACCTGCCCGAGCCGGGCCGCCAGCTCGAGGCCCAGGAGACCTTCGGCGAGATCGAGTCCGTCAAGGCCGTCTCCGACCTCAACACTCCGGTCGCCGGTGAGGTCGTGGAGATCAACTCGGACATCGAAGAGCACCTGGAGATCCTGTCCCAGGACCCCTGGGGCAAGGGCTGGCTGGTGCGCATCAAGCCCACCAACAAGAGCCTGGATCACCTGCTCGACGCCGAGGCCTACGAAGCGCACCTGGCCAAGAGCCACTGACTCCACCCGTGGAGTCCTGGCGTCTCGTCACGACCTGGGACGCTGATCCCGCGCTGTGCATGGGCCTCGACGAGGTCCTGCTCGAAGGGCAGGGCGAGGCGCCCGCCCTGCGCCTCTACACCTGGCGCCCGGCGACCCTGTCCCTCGGCTACTTCCAGCGCCTGGGGGACGTGCCCGCCGTGGGCCAGAGCCAGGCCGTCGTCCGCCGCATCACCGGCGGTGGAGCGATCCACCACGCGGCCGAGCTGACCTTCTCGATCGCAGCCGATCTCGAGCACCCGCTCTACCGCGGGCCCGTGGCGGAGTCCTACGAGCGCGTCCACGCCGCCATCGCCCTGGCCCTGACCGACTTCGGCATCGAAGCGCAGCTGCGCGGCCCGGCTGCGCTCAGCTCCGACCGGGAAGGCAGCGGCATGTGCTTCCACCACTCCACCGCCCTGGACCTCTGCTGGGGCGGCGCCAAGGGGGTCGGATCGGCCCAGCGCCGCCGGGGCGCGCGGGTCCTGCACCACGGCTCGATCAAGCTGGGCGCCGACCCCTTCGAGCCCGGAGTGGCCGTGGTCGGGGGCACGGCCGATGCCGCCGGGGTGGGCGCTTCCCTGCTGCGCGCCCTGGCCCGCACCCATGGCATCGACTTCGAAGCGCGCCCGCCGAGCGCCGCCGAGGAGCGGCGCGCCCTCGAGCTGGGCCAGCGCTCGAGCGACCCGGCCTTCCTGCGCGGGCGGCGTGGCTGATACCGTGTCACGCGATCGTGACCCCGCGCCCCCACCCGCTGCTCTGCCTGCTTCTTCTGTGCGCCGCCTGCGCGCGGCGCGAGGCGCGTCCGAACGTGCTCCTGATCGTGGTCGACACCCTGCGTGCCGACCACATGTCCTGCTACGGCTACGAGCGCG
>JAJFFA010001032.1 GCA_021776885.1 Planctomycetota bacterium | reverse complement strand
GGGCGACGACGCCGTGCGCCTGCGCCTGCAGCTCTCGGACTCGGACGGCAGCCTCAGCGGCCAGCTGCGTTGCGCCGCCGCCACCGAGGGGCTGATCTCGGTCGACGGGACGCGCGAGGAGGGCCAGGTGACCCTGCGCGGTCTCGGTAGCCGCGGCTGGGTCGAGTGCGCCCTCGAGCTCGACGAGCTGACCCTCTCGGGCAGTGTCAAGACCGGCGGCGACGAGCTGGTTGCGACGGCCGAGCGCGTCTGCGAGAAGTACAAAGTCGCGGCCCTGACCGTGCGCGTCAGCCCGCCCTCCGAGAAGGCGCCCAAGGGCAAGCCCAAGGAGCCCGGCATCGACTCGGACCTGGAGCCGCTGCGGCTTGCCATGCAGGGCGACGGCGCCGTGATCGTGCACGTCGACCGTGACGACGAGATCCTCGACTGCGTCGCGGCCTTCGAAGAGCACGGCATCCGCCCGGTGCTGTACGGCGCGACGGACGCTTGGCGCGTGGCCGGCGAGCTGCGCGATCGAGTGGCGGGCATCCTGCCCACCGGTGCGGTGAAGCGCTACGAGCCCGAGTCGGGCCTGCGTGCGCAGAACCGCTACGCGGAGCTGGCGAGCGCCGGGATCCCGGTCGCCTTCCACAGCGCCAGTGAGGAGGGCGCGATCGAGCTGCCCCTGGTGGCGGCCTACGCCGTGGCCTGCGGCATGAGCCCGGTGCACGCCCTGCGCGCGCTGACCTCCGACGCCGCACGCATGCTCTCCATCGACGATCGCGTGGGCCGCATCCACGAAGGCCTCGATGCCGACGTGCTGCTGCTGGACGGCAGCCCGCTCGAGGCCTCGAGCAGTGTGGTGCGCGTGTTCGTGAGCGGTCGGGAGATCACCCTGCCGTGATCTCAGGCTTGCTCATCGGAACGCTGGTCGCGACGGGAGTTGCGGCCCAGCCCGACCTCCCGGTCACGGGCGGCGCGGGCGCCCGGGACGTTGGCGCGCTCGCTCCGGCGGGCAGCGTCGGAGGACCCGGTCTGGCGATCCTCAGCGCCAAGGTGCTCAGCGTGCCCCTGGAGGGGCCGCAGGTGGTCGACCACGCGCTGCTGCTCGTGCGCGACGGGAAGATCGAGGCGCTGGGTCCCGAGAGCGAGCTCGAGATCCCCGAAGGCTACGAGGTCGTCGACGTCGGCGAGCGCTGGTTGGCGCCGGGCATGATCGACCTGCACTGCCACGTGGCGGGGCGCAGCCTGTTCAGCGAGAACGACCTGAACGACACGGTCTTTCTGACCAACCCCGGGCTGCGCGCCTCGGCGGCGGTGCAGCCGGGCATCGGCACCCTCGAGCGCGGCGTGGCCGGTGGCGTGACGACTGCGCTCTACATTCCCGGCTCGGGCTCGAACATGGGCGGGCAAGGGGTGCTGCTGAAGATCGGCTTCCAGCACTACGAGGACATGGAGCTGCGCAACCCCGGCTCCCTCAAGCTGGCGCAGGCGGGGAACCCCGAGCGCTACCTCTGGGGCGTCGGGCGCTCGTTCATGAACTGGAACACGCGCGGGACCTTCCGGCGCGGCCTGGCCTACGCGGAGCAGTGGAAGCGCCACGCCGAAGAGGGGGCGCCGCGCCCCGAGCGCAATGTGCAGTTCGAGGTCTTCCGGCACCTGCTCGAGAAGACGACGCAGGTCTCGACCCATACGCAGATCTACCAGGTGGTCCTGATGACGATCACCAGGGTGCGCGAGGAGCTCGGGCTCGACGTCTACATCGACCACGGCAGCTTCGACGGCTGGCGCGCGGCCGCTCGGGCCTGGGAGAAGGGCGTGATCGCCATCCTCGGCCCGCGGGAGATCTCCCGCTCGATCCCCTTCTTCAACGACAACGACGGCCGCGTCTACGGCATGGCCGCCCAGTATCAGAAGGAAGGGCACCGCATGATCGGCTTCAACACCGACTCGCCGATCGTGCCGGAGGAGGAGCTCTCGCTGCAGGCCGCCATGGCGGTGCGCTACGGTCTCGACACTTCGAACGTCGAGCAGGTGCGCGGCTTGACGATCATCCCCGCCGTCGCGGCGGGAATCGCCGACCGGGTCGGCAGCCTCGAGGTGGGCAAGGACGCGGACATCCTGGTGGTGGACGGCGACCCTGCGGATCCGCGCAGCCAGGTGTCGGTGGTCTGGATCGACGGTCAGCGCGTCTACGACGCGGAACGGGACGGAAGACGATGGTGATGCCGAAACTCGGACGCGCGCTCCTCGGCCTGGGCCTGGCGGCCGCCGCTTGCCTGGCTCCGGCCCTGGCCGAGCCCGCGAGCTCGAGGTCTGACGCCGGTGCGCCGAACGCGCCTGGGCTGGCCCTGCGTGCGCGCAAGATCCTGTGCGCCGAGTACGGCGGTCGGGCCGTGGTCGACAACGGCGTCGTGCTGGTCAAGGACGGCGTGATCGAGGCCGTCGGGGCCGCGAGCACCACCGAGATTCCGGAGGGCTACGAGGAGATCGATCTCGGCGAGCAATGGCTCACCCCGGGGCTGATCGACCTGCACTGCCACGTGGCCGGGTCGTTCGACATCAACGACATGGTCTACCTGACCAACCCGGGCGTGCGTGCCTACAGCTCGGTGCGGCCCGGCAACCCGATGCTGGATCTGGCCGTCGCGGGGGGCGTGACCTCGGTGCTCTACATCCCGGGTTCGGGGACGAACGTCGGTGGACAGGGTGTCCTGCTGCAGACCGGCTTCGAGACCTACGAGGAGAGCGAGATCCGCAACCCGGGCTCGCTCAAGCTGGCCCAGGCCGGCAACCCCGAGCGCTACTCACCCTACGGTGGGGTGGGCCGCTCGATGATGAACTGGAACACGCGCAACACCTTCAAGCGCGGCGTCGCCTACGCCCTGCGCTGGCGTGAGCACGAGCAGAACGGGGGTCCCAAGCCCGAGATCGACCCGCAGTTCGAGATCTTCCGTGACCTGGTCGAGAACCGCGCCCAGATCTCGACGCACACGCAGATCTATCAGGTCGTGCTGATGACCCTGACGATGGTGCGCAAGGAGCTCGGCCTGCCCGTGTTCATCGACCACGGCACCTTCGACGGCTGGCGCGCCGGCGGCCTGGCCCAGGAGCTGGACGTGCCGGCGATCCTGGGTCCGCGGGCCATCGACGTTCCCGTGCGCGGCTTCATCCGCTGGTCGGGCAGCAACCCCGAGCGCGTGCAGGGTGTGGCGGCGGGCTACCAGTCGATGGGCCACAAGAAGATCGGCTTCAACACGGACGCGCCCGTCATCCCCCAGGAGGAGCTGTCCCTGCAGGCCGCGATGGGCGTGCGCTACGGCTTCGACAACTCCGAGATGGACGCCGTCCGCGGCCTGACCATCGTGCCTGCCATGGCGGCCGGGATCGACTCGAAGAAGGGCAGCATCGAGGTCGGCAAGGAGGCCGACTTCCTGGTCACCACGGGTGACCCGGCGGACCCGCGCACCTCGGTCGAGATGGTCTTCCAGCGCGGCGTGCGCGTCTACGACACCCAGACGGATCGGCGCCGCTGGTAGAGATGCTCTTCGCCTTCCTTCAACCCGCCCTGGCCCTCGCGCTGGCCCTGGGCTCGGCCAGCGGCGCGGCGCAGCCGTCCGAGGCCCGCGCTCTGCCCGTGCCGCAGCCCGGGGAGCTCGGGGGAGCGGGCCTGGCCCTGCACAGCGCGAAGGTCCTGACGGCCGAGCGCGAGGGCAGGCAGGTCATCGACCATGCGACGATCCTGGTGCGCGACGGGCTGATCGAGGCC
>JAJFFA010001031.1 GCA_021776885.1 Planctomycetota bacterium | reverse complement strand
CGTGATGCTGCCCGGCACGGCACCGGAGCCCGAGGAGGGTGAGGAGGCGACGCAGGTCAGCGACTACGCCGAGAGCTACGGCGACATGCTCGATCAAGCCCGCTTCCGTTCGGAATCGAGCCGGCCCTCGTTCCCGATGCTGTTCGTGACGGCCGAGGCCGGTGAGCGCCTGCTGCGCGATGCGACGCCTGCGCCGGGCAGCGAGCTGGACTTCACCCTGACCGACACCCGCGTCTACACGGAGGTCGAGCCCCTCGTGCTCGAGAACGTCGTCGGCTACTGGCCCGGGACCGACCTGGCGCAGGAGGCCATCGTCGTCTCCGCCCACTACGACCACGTGGGCACGAACGACGAGGGTGAGATCTTCAACGGCGCCGACGACAACGGCAGTGGCACGGTGGGGCTCCTGGCCCTGGCCGAGGCCCTGGTGGAGTACGGGCCCCTGGAGCGCAGCGTCGTGCTGCTCTGGGTCTCGGCCGAGGAGAAGGGGCTGCTCGGCTCGCGGGCCTGGACCCAGGACCCTTGGCTCCCGGACGGAACGCGCGTGGTGGCCAACATCAACATCGACATGATCGGTCGCAACGCCCCCGACGAGCTCCTGGTCACGCCGACCTCCGAGCACGAGGCCTACGGCGAGCTGACTCGCGTCGCGGAGAAGCACGCCGCGCTCGAGGGCTTCTCCGCCCTGGGCAGTGCCGATGCCTACTGGAACCGCTCGGACCACGCCAACTTCTCGAACAACCTGCAGGTCCCCGTGGCCTTCCTGTTCAGCGACGTGCACGCCGACTACCACAAGCCGACGGACACGCTGGAGAAGATCGACTACGACAAGATGCGCCGGGTGGTGCGCACGGTGATGCGCATGCTGGTCGACCTCGAGGACGCAGCGCTAGAGCTGTAGTCGCGACGGGAAAGGATCAGTTCTTACAGTTCTGCGCCCACACTCGGCGCCTCGGTGGAAGATGGAGGGGGCCCCGCGCCCGTTGCTTCCCTGACGACCAAGGACTGTTCCCATGCGACCGCTTCCGTTTCGATTGGTTCCCCTGGCGCTCGTGATTCTGGCCCCTGCGTTCCTTGCACCCGCTGCCCTGGCCCAGGTGGGGGCGGACGAGTGCGCCAACGCTGACCTGATCAGCGGACTGGGGGCCTTCCCCTTCGACACGAACCTGGCCAGCGACACGGGGGCGCCGGCGACGACCAGCTTCCCCGAGCAGCAGTGCAGCGACTTGACGGACGACGTGTGGGTGCGCTGGGTCGCCCCCGGCGCCCTCGACGGCCACATCGTGCGCTTCAGCATCTGCGGCTCGAGCTTCGACTCCGAGATCGCGCTCTGGCGCGGGCCCGACTGCGCCACGATGTCAGGGCTGGGCTGCGCCGAATTCAACTGTCCGGCGGGCATGGGCGGCGAGCTCGAGCTGACCGTGGTCGGGAACGACGTGTATCGGGTGCAGATGGGCTTCTTCTCCTTCGCCGGGGGCTTCCATGGCGGTGGGGATCTGGTCGTGACCGATCTGGGACCCGACCCCTGCCTGGGTGCGGCGGATGACGTCTTCGAGGAGAACGACGACTGCGCCACAGCCGCGCCGATCGGCCCCGGCGTCCTGCCCAACCTGCACCTGCGCCGCGACGAGTCGGACTACTTCCGCATCAGCCTGCCCGCGGACCAGCGACTCCTGGCCCATGTCTCGGCCTCGAGCGGCCTGGCCCACTCCGGCGACTTCTTGATCCAGTTCTTCGACGACACCTGCCAGACGCTGCTCGACGGGCAGCTCGGCGCGGGTGAGCGGCGGATCGCGGTCTACTCGAACGACACGGGGGCGACGCGTGAGATCGTCGTGCGCGCGGCCCTGGGCCAGCTCCAGCAGTTCCCGCTGTGCGCCGACTACGAGCTGACCTTCGAGATCGAGCCCGAGCGCTGCCTGGCGCCCTACGAGGACGGCCTCGAGCCCAACGACACCTGTGCTCAGCAGGTCTTCGTCACGGACGGCCACTACCCGGGCCTCTTCGTCGAGGGACCGGACGCCGACCACTACGCCCTGGAGCTCGAACCCGACGCCCAGCTCGAGGCACACGCCACTTTCGAGCACGAGCTGGGCGACGTGCAGATGTACCTGTACGACAGCTTTGCCTGCGGCACGGCCAACGTCCTGATCCGTGGAGAGAGCAACACCGACGACGAGCGCATCCTGTTCCGCAACACCTCGGCCGAGAAACGGCGCTACACCCTGATCGTGTTCATCTCGTCGTTCGGGCCGGGCTTCCACTGCAACCGCTACTCCCTCGACATCGCGGGTGCGGTGGGGGGGCCCGGAACGTCTTTCTGCACGGCGACCCCCAACTCGAGCGGTCTTGCGGGGCGGCTGGACGTCCTCGGCAGCCTGGTGGCGGGCAACCGCGACGTGCTGCTGCGCGCCAGCGGCCTGCCCGGGGGGGTACCCGGCCTGTTCTTCTACGGAACGGCCGAGGTCCAGGTGCCCTTCGGCGACGGCTTCCGCTGCGCCGGCGGAACCACCCAGCGCATCTTCCCCGCCGCCTTCGCCTCCCCCGAGGCCCCGGCCATCGTCCAGCGCCAGCTCGACTTCGACGCGCCCTACGCCGCGACGATCGTGGGCGGTGCGAGCCTGTCGTTCCAGCTCTGGTACCGCGACCCCCTGGCCGGGATGGCGGGCTTCAACCTCACGGACGGCATGACGGTGCTCTTCCAGTGATCGCCGGCGTCCACGGGACGCCCGTGGGGGACTAGGGAACTGGACATGACCCCCCTCAGCCTCGCCGCCCTCGTCCTGGCCCTGCCCGCCGCCCCCCAGGGCCCCGACCCCGCGCTGCTCGGACGCTGGGGCGGGGGCTTCGGGGATCTCGACCCGCAGGAAGGGCACTGGACCTCGCTGACGGTCAGTCTGGTGCTGGACGAGGGCGGAACCCTGGGCGTCGAGATCGGCGCGCGCACCCCTGGCCCCGAAGGGTTCCAGGCCACGGTCGAGGCCCAGGGCACGCAGCTGGAGGTCGGGCTGACCCTGGCCAGCGGCCGCGTCTCCCTGCGTGGCGCCGTCGAGGACGGACTGTGGCGCGGGCGCTCCGTGGCGGCGGGGGTCGAGGGCGAGTTCGTCCTGCTGAACGAGCGCCCCGACGACGAGGCGCGCACCTCCGCCTGCGCGGGGGTCTACCGCGCGCACGACGCCGGGTTCCTGATCCAGAAGTCGCTGCACCTGCTCTTGACCGATCTGGAGCAGGGCACGCGCCGCGTGCTCTACGCCGTCGGTGAGGACCGCTACGTCGCCGGCCCCGCCTTCAGCCGCCCCGCGCCCACGACCCTGACGGTCGAGTTCGAGCGTGACGCCGGCGGCGAGCCGAGGGCGCTGACGGTCCGGACCGAGGGCCAGCCAGCCCGCCGCGCTGCCCGCGTCCCGAGTGGCCCGACGGAACCCTTTGCCTTCGAGAGCGACGCCGGCGAGGGAGGCGCGGTGCGCATCGCGGGCGACCTCTCCCTGCCCGCCGGCGACGCTCCCCACCCGGCCGTGATCATGGTCCACGGATCGGGACGCGCGACGCGCAGCGGAGCCGGGCACTGGGTGCCCTACCTGGTCAGTCGGGGGTTCGCCGTGCTGGCCGTCGACAAGCGCGGCGTGGGCGCGTCCGGGGGCACCTACGAGATGCCGGACGGCGGCCACGACAACCTGCCCCACATGCGCCGCCGGGCAGGGGACGTGCGCGCGGCCCTGGCTGCCCTGGCCGCGGACCCGCGCATCGACGGCGAACGCATCGGCCTGGCCGGTGGGAGTCAGGCCGGCTGGGTCATCCCCATGGCCGCCGCCCAGGGCGACGTCTTCTTCACCCTGATCCTCTCCGGTGGAGCCACCGCGCTCAGCTACGAGGGCATCTTCAGCCGTGTCGCGGACGAAGACGGAGCCGGGCGCGGCGCGATCTCCATCGAAGCGGCCCTGGAACAGACCCGCAACCACACGGCCCTCGATCCGAACTTCGACGAGTACTTCGCCGCCATGCAGGCGCCGGGTCTCTGGCTGTACGGCGACAAGGACCGCAGCAATCCCACCCAGCTGTGCGTCGAGCTGATCGAGCGCATCGCGGCCGAGCACGGCCGGGACTTCAGGATCCAGCGCTTTCCCCACGGCAACCACGGGTTGACCTGGTGTCGCTACGGCGGAGCGACGGAGGCGGGGGCCCAGGATCGCAACGTGGAGGGCTTGTTCGAAGCGATCGACACGTGGTTGCAGGAGAAGCAACTGCTGCGCTGAGCAGGGAGCCTCACTCCCCCGCGGCCCGTGCCACCTGCTCGAAGCCCGGGAGGCCGCGCAGCGGGGCCAGGTCCGGCGCGCGCCTCAGTCCCACGGGGTCGACGAAGCCCGCCTCCACCGAGCGCAGCAGGAGGTCCAGGCCTTGCTCCAGCCAGCCCTGCGCCTCGTCCTCGCGGCCTTCCTCGCGCAGGATCGAGCCGCCCGCCGCGCGCACCACCGCCGCGCCGCGTAGGGTCGGGGCGTCCGCGGGGCAGCGCTCCTCGGCCTCTTCGATCAGCTCCTGCGCCACGCCGACGTCGCCTTCGAGCAGGACCAGGTCGGCGAGGTTGCACAGGGCGTGGCACAGGCCGACCTCGGCGTTCAGGGCGTCCGGATTCAGCTCCAGAGTGCGGCGCTGAACCTCGATCGCGCGGCCATGGTGCTCGGCGCTGCCGGCCACGTCGCCCTGCTCGAGCAGCACGTTGCCACAGCCGCTGAGGGCGCGCCCCAGGATCTCCAGGGAGTCGACGTGCTCGGGGTCACCCTCGACCAGGAACGTGGCCTGCTCGAGGGCGATCGCCAGGGGCTCTGCGGCCTCATCGATGCGCCTGAGCAAGCCGAGCAGGTTGCCCAGGTTGATGGCGGCGATGGCGAGCTCGCCCCGGTAGGTCCTGACCCCGGGGAACTCGTGCACCAGGCGCAGGGCCAGCTCGAAGGCGCGGAAGAAGCTGTCCTCGGCGCTCTCGAGGTCCCCCAGGCCCCAGGCCAGGACCCCCAGGGAGGTGACGCCGTTGACGGAATCGGAGAGCGTCTCCGCGTGGTCCGGTTCGAGCTCGAGGCGACGCTCCAGTCCCTGCGCCTGGCGCTCCAGCACCAGCCGTGCCGCCTCGGACTCACCCCGGGCCAGGTGCAGGTGCCCGAGGATCTGCAGGGTGGCGAGCTCGACCCGCAGGCAGCGCAGCTCCTCGGCCTGGGCACACAGCTCGAGCGCCACCTCCTGGGCCGCGTCGAGGGTCGCGAGGGCCTCGTCGTTCTGGCCCACATCGGCCTGCACCTGGGCCGCGTTCGAGAGCACCAGGGCCAGGTCCTCCAGGGCCTGCTCGCGGCTGGGCTCCCCCTGCCACGTCTCGCCGCGCAGGTCCGCCAGGAGCCCGCGCGCCTCCTCGAAGCTGTCGGCCGCGCCCATGTGCCGGTCCTGCTCGAGCTGCAAGCGGCCGAGCTGGTTGAGGCAGCCGGCGATGCTCCAGCGGTAGAACGCGTGGCCCGGGCGGCCGCTGAGCAGGCGCCGGAAGCTCTCGATCTGCTCGTGGAACGCAGCCTCGGACTGGCTCGACTCGCCCAAGAGGCGTAGCACGTCGCCGCGCGAGCGGGCCAGGCGCGCGCGCTCCTCCTCGCGCAGGACATCACCGGAGAGCTGGGGCATCAGCTCGTCGTAGAAGCGCGCGGCCTCCTCGAGCAGCTCGCGGCGCACACTCTCCATCTGGGGCACGTCCTCGAGCCGCGTCTCGCCGACACGGATCAGGAGCGCATCCACGGCGTCGAGGGCACGGCGCAGGTTGTCCTCGGCGCGCAGGCGCTCGCTCTCCTCGCGCACGAGGGCCAGGTTCAGGTTCGCGTTGGCCCGGTCGACGCGCCCGCGGGCGCGGGCCTGCTGCAGGCCGAACAGGAGCGGGCCGCCGACGAGCAGCACGAAGGTCAGGGCCAGGGCCAGGGTGCGCGCGGGGTTGCGCTGGGCCCAGCGGCGCACGCGCAGCAGGCTGCCGAGGGGCCGCGCCTCGATCGGGCGCCGCTCGAGGACACAGGTCAGGTCGCGGGCGAAGGCGTCCGCGCTGGCGTAGCGCCGCTCGGGATCGAGCTCCATCGCCGTCTGGCAGACGAGCTCGGCCTCGAGCTCGATCGCCGGGTTCAGGCGGCTCGGCC
>JAJFFA010000104.1 GCA_021776885.1 Planctomycetota bacterium | reverse complement strand
TGACATCACCGGCTCCTTCGACCTTGAGTCCCGCCATCGCATAGCCCTCGACGCCATCGACGTGGTACAGCACGCGCGCGTCCGCTCCGGAGTACACGCGGGCCCAACCTCGCGTGACGCCATTGTGGAATCCGTTCTGTCCAGGGGCTCCACCGGCGAAGTCCGGAACTCCGTCCCCATCGACATCACCGACGCCTGCGACGTCGTACCCGAGGTGATCGCCGCCGAAATGGGTCCCTTCGAAGGGCCGTTCGCCGATCACCCTGTGGATTACCGTGGCATCGAACCCGGAGTAGACCCGCACAGCGCCCGTGCGAGAGCCGTTGACGGTCTGTTCGGTCGGGCTTCCGATCAAGTAGTCGTCGTAGCCGTCACCGTTCAAGTCACCTAGTCCGGCGCAGCTAGTGCTGAGGCTGCTGATGGTCTGACTCCGGAAGAGAGTCAAGTCCGGCCCCGCGTAGATGCGAACGAGGGTGCCGGCGCTGGCGATCAGGTCCGTGAAGCCGTCCCCGTTCACGTCGCCGGCGCCTTCCAAGTGCTCGATCGTATCGGGTTGCCAACTGTCACTCCCCAAGCGGCGGCCATCGACGCCGGAGAACGCTGAGACGGTGAAGAGGCCCGTGGCACCGAAGTCCGGGATGCCGTCTCCGTCGAAGTCACCTAGGTCGCATACCTGGGCACCGAACCTCTCACCCAAATCACCCAATACATCGTAGATCGACGATCCATCAACGCCGGACCGCACGCGTACGGCGCCACGTCCGTTGTCAGTCACGAAGGCCCCGATCACGAAATCGGGCGTGCCGTCCATGTCAACGTCTCCTAGCCGATCCATCACTGAGTAGGGATTGAAGTCAGTCGTTCCGTCGAGGGTCGTCCAGATCGTTTGGGCGGCGGCGTTGGACACAAGCACTGCTGTGATCAACGCGGAGAGCGCCGCATGCCAGGTCATGTCTCGTCGAAGATTCATCGTCAGTCCTCCAAGATTCGAATTCCGCCGCCGACGTCCGTCACGACGAGAGAGCGTCCGCCCGTCCCCGGGTCCTCGCGCAGCTCGACCCACTGCACCTCGCCGGGCGTCTGGATGAGTTCGATCGGATCTAGGCGATCCCCGGAGGCTGTGGGGATGAAGTCGAACACCTGAATCCCTACCCGCGGGACCGCCGCGTAGATGCGGGCATGGGCCGGATCGTCACTGATCGGGTCGATCGCGACGTTCCAGGTGTTGTTCGGAAGCTCGTCTGCGACCGAGTCCCTTCCTACCCACTCCTCGAAGACTGGCTGCGCACCGGAGGGGTCGGTCATTTCGCTCCAACGGTAGATCTCGAGGCCGCCTCCGATGGTGGCGACGTCCGCCACGATGGGCGCCAGGATGCTGTCGCCCGCGAAGCCCAGCTCAGCTTCCTCGTCGGGGGGCGACATCATGCTGAAGAGCGACGCCGGGCCAGCCGGATCGTCGAAGATCGGGCCCCAGGACGGCTGCGCGGTCGCGGGCGAGCCCCCCGGGGGCAGGGGATCGAGCTGTCCCGCCGGGAAGGTGTAGCGCGCGATGCCGTGCGCTCCCATGGCGACGTAGACCGTCGTCCCATCGACGGCGATTCCGGTGGGGAAGGAGGGCATGTCCCCGATGCGCGCCGGGTGCTCTGAGAGACGTAGGTCGACCTTCGGGGCAATCTCCGTGCCCGCGACGTTGCGGGCGTTCGTGAGGTCGTAGGCGCGCAGGCGTGACTGCCCGTCCTTCGCGAACAGGGCCACGAGCAGGGTTGCGGGCTGTCCGAAGGAGTCGGTTCCGGTGACGAAATCGACCTGGTTGCCTCCAGGGCCGGGTGCGAGCCCGGCGAGCGACGGGAAGAGCGGGTCGCGTGCGAGCGCGATCCCGGGATTCGTCCAAGAGAGCACGACTCGATGGTATCCCCGCGCGGACGAATCGGGGCGCTGAGCGGCCCTTAGGGGGCGGCGAACCAGCGTCCGGCCCACAGACCCAGGATGAAGATCAGGACCCCCAGGAGCAGCAGTTCGAGGGCCCCGAGGCGACGTTCGTGTGCGCGGGGTGGCCTGTCCGGGGGGAGGCTGTCGGAGAGCGCGGGGGGGGCCTGCGCGGCCAGGGCCGCGCGCAGGTCCTCGGCCAGGGCTTCCATGCTCGCGTAGCGCTGCTCCGGGTCGCGCGCCATCGCTCGCTGCGCGACTTGCACCAGCTGCGGCGCCGCGCCCGGGGCGACCTGGGCCAGGGGGGCGGGCGCTCCCGTCGCGAGCTGGGCCAGGACCTGGTGCGCTTCGCTCGACTCGCCCGGGCGCTCGTAGGGGCGCCGTCCCGCGAGCAGGAAGTAGAGCATGGCGCCCACGCTGTACACGTCGACCCGCGGATCCGGCGCCGCTCGATCCGGCACGCAGAGCTCCGGCGCCATGTAGAAGGGCGTGCCGATCACCGTGCCCGGAACCGTATGCAAGGGAGCTGCGTCCGCCTGACTGCGCACGGACTCGGCCACGCGCGTCTCGAGGCCGCCCTCCAGCTCGACCCGCTCGCCCGCTCTCCCGAAGGCGCGCGCGAGTCCCCAGTCGACCACGTAGACCGCGCCGTAGCGCCCGACCATGACGTTCTGTGGCTTGAGGTCCCGGTGCAGCAGCTGCTTGTGGTGCGCGTAGCCCACGGCTTCGCACACCCGCGCGAGACACTCGACCCCGCGCGCCAGGGGCCAGGCGGCGTCGCCCCGCTGCACGCTCGCGATGGCGTCGCCCAGGGTCCCGCCCTTGACGAGCTTCATCGTGATGTACGGCTGCCCGGCGGGGGTGAAGCCGAGGTCGTGCACGGGGACGATCCCCGGGTGGTCGAGCTGGCTCGTGACCTGAGCTTCCTCGATGAAGCGTGCGCGCAGCGGCGCGTCCGTGGCCTCGCGCGTGAACAGCTTGAGCGCCAGGGAGCGGCGCAGCTCCTCGTCCCAGACCTCGTACACCTGGCCCATGCTGCCCTGCCCCAGGAGCCGCCGCAGGTGATAGCGACCCAGGCCCTCGGGCGCCGCGCCGGACGCGCCCAGCTCCTGGGCCAGCCCGGCCAGGGCCTGGGCGTCGCGCTCCGCCTCGCGCAGGTCCCGGGCGTGCAGCGGGTGCGCCGCGCAGTACTGCTCCAGGTCGACCGCGCGGCCCGCGCGACGCTCTTCGAGCAGGGCGACGTACAGGTCCTCGACCGCCAGGTCGTGCAGCGCGGCCAGCTCGTCGGCCAGCTCCGGGTGGGCCGCGTAGAGGCTCTCGAGCGCCGCCGGCTGCGCGCCCGAGGCCGAGCTGACGAAGGCGCTGTAGACCTGCGCCGCGACCTCTGCTCGTCGTTCGCCGGGCACCTACTGGACCGGCTGGCGCCCCCGCTCGGCCAGGGGCGCGAGCAGTCTCTGGGCGCGCTCGCTCGAGAGGATCTCCTCGAGGCAGAGCTCCATGCGTCGCGACCAGGAGGGGAAGCGGTCGACCCCCACGCCGGGCACGTTGATCGGCTCCGCGACCCCGGCCAGATCGTCGAGGGAGAGCCCGACGAGGGGCGCCGGGCTGCGTGCCAGGAAGGCGTGGGCGGCGGCGGCCAGGGCTCCGTCGTCGCCGGCCTGGGACAGCTCGAGGCAGCCGGACTCGACCAGCCGCGCGATCAGCGAGCGCATCTCCTGCGTGCGCTGCGCACGGGCCTGCTCGAGGTCGGCCTGCGTGGCCAGCTCGCCGACGTCGTGCCGGATCGACAGGTCGCGCGCCTTCAGGTAGCCCTCGAGGGGCACGTGGTCGTGGGTGTTGGCGGTGGCCATGGCGCGGGACGAGAGCTCGTCGGGGTGGCGGAAGACGCCTTCATCGTCGTGCTCGAACAGGAGCACCGACGAGGACAGCATGCCGTAGCCCTCGAGGCGCTCGCGGAAGCCCTCGGGCACCGTGCCCAGGTCCTCGCCCACCACCAGGGCGCCGGCCTTGCGGCTCTCCGCGCACACGACGCCGAACAGGGCGCGGGCGGGGAAGCGCACGTACGCACCCTCCGACGAGGGTGCACCGGCCGGGATCCAGAACTGCCGCTCGAGTCCCATCGCGTGGTCGATGCGCACCGCGCCCGAGTGGCGGAAGGCTGCGCGCACGACTCCGCGCCAGTAGGCGAGCTGGCCCTGGGCCAGGCGCTCGGGGTGTAGCGGCGGCAGGCCCCAGTTCTGGCCCTGGGGGGCGAAGGGGTCGGGGGGAGCGCCCAGGCTGACCCCCTCGACGAACAGCTCGGGCCAGGCCCAGGCATCGAAGCCGGAGATGGCGCTGCCCAGGGCCAGGTCCTGGTACAGGCCCAGCTCCATGCCCGCGGCGCGCCCGCGTTCCGCCGCCTCGCCCAGCTGACGATCGAGCTCGAACTGGACCCAGGCCTCGCGCCGCACGTCGAGGTCGTGCTCGCGCCGGAAGCGGGCCACGTCGGCGCCGCGTGGGTCGCGGTAGGCCATGGGCCAGGAGCGCCAGTCGCGCGGCGTGCCCTCTGCCGCGAAGTGCTCCTCCAGGACGCGGAAGGTCGCGAAGTCGATCAAGGTGCGGCCGCCCTGCGCGAGGTAGCTGTCGAAGTCGACGTGGCGCTCACTGGGGCGCTGGTCGCGCTCTTCCCAGAACACGCACCAGAGGGCTTCGATGGCCTCGGCCTTCGTGTCGCTGACCGCGTCGAAGTCGATCCGGCGCTCGTCGTTGATGCGCGCGGCGCGCTGCAGCAGGTCGCGGGCGGCCGGACAGCGCTCGAGCTCGGGTACGCGGTCCAGGGCCAGGTAGTTGGCGCTGCGGAAGAGCCGGCTGACCGGGCCGTAGGGGCTGATCTCCGCGCCGCGGTGGCGCACTGCGTGCAGCGGGTTCAGCCCGACGAAGCTGGCGCCCAGCTCGCCCGCGCGCTGGGCCAGGTCGGACAGGTCGCCGAGGTCGCCCAGGCCCACGCTGTGCTTGCCGCGCAGCGTGTAGAGATTGGTCCAGAGCCCGAACACGCGCCTCGACTCGCCCAGCAGCTCGGCGGGGGAGGGGCAGGGCTCGGGGGCGGCCGCTTCCTCTACGGGGACGGGACCCAGGTCGCGCAGGGCCTCGCGCGCGCTGCTCTCCGTCGATGGGTCGTAGCCCAGCGCCAGAATCAATCGCTCCCGGGTCAGGTCGCTCGTCTCGCGCAGCTCTCCCCCGACGGCGTGGTAGGCCGGGAGGATGCCGAGGCGCGCGGCGAGTTCGATCAGGGCAGGGCGCGGGTGGTTCATGCTCGCGGGAGTCTCTCGGGGGAGGGCACCGGGCGGAAGACGAGGGCCGACAGGGGCGGCAGGTCGAGCACCACGGAGCGGCGCTGATCGTGCCATGGCACGCGCTCGGTCTCCACGTGCAAGGGCAGCTCTTCCGCGCTGCCCGCGTAGCGCGCGTCCACGGACGAGAGCATCAGGCGCCAGGCGCCGCGGCGGGGCGAGCCGATGCGGTAGCCCGGGTGGGGCTCCGGGCGCAGGTTCAGGACGATGAACAGGCGCGGCGAGCGCCGCGTCATGCGCTGGTAGGAGATGACCGACTGGTCGGCGTCCTTGCAGTCGATCCAGGCGAAGCCGGCTTCCTCGTGGTCGTCGCGCCAGAGACACGGATAGGAGCGGTAGAGGGCTCCCAGGTCGGTCATGAGCCGCGCCAGGCCCTGGCGCCGCGGGTCGTCGGCGAGGCTCCAGTCCAGGCCCTCGTCGTGGTTCCACTCCTTGCTGGCCCCCAGCTCGGCACCCATGAAGACGAGCTGCTTGCCGGGGCGTGTCCACTGATAGACGAAGAGCGCGCGCAGGTGCGCGAAGCGCTGCTCCTCGTCACCGGCCATCTTGAACAGCAGCGGGCGCTTCTCGTGCACGACCTCGTCGTGGGAGAGGGGCATCAGGAAGCGCTCGTCGCGCTCGTAGTGCATGCCGAAGGTCAGGGCCTCGTGCTGCTCGGGGCGCTGGGCGGGGGCCAGGGCGAAGTAGTCGAGGGTGTCGTGCATCCAGCCCATGTTCCACTTGAAGTGGAAGCCCAGGCCGTCCTCTGCGATCGCGCGCGTGACCCCGTCCCAGGAGGTCGACTCCTCCGCGATGGTGATGCACCCGGGGCACTCCTCGGCCACGGCACGGTTCAGCTCGCGCACGAACTCGACGGCCTCGAGGTTCTCGGGGCCGCCCAGCACGTTGGGCTTCCACTCGCCCTCCTCGCGGCTGTAGCTGTGGTACAGCATCGAGGCGACCGCATCGACGCGCAGCCCGTCCAGGCCGAACTCCCTCAGCCAGTAGAGCGCGTTGGCGATCAGGAAGCCGCGCACTTCGCGGCGGCCGTAGTCGAAGATCGCCGTGCCCCAGTCCGGGTGCTCGCCGCGCTGCGGGTCGGGGTGCTCGTACAGGGCGCCGCCGTCGAAGCGGCGCAGGGCGAAGTCGTCCTTCGGGAAGTGCGCCGGGACCCAGTCGAGGATCACGCCCAGGCCGGCTGCGTGCAGCGTGTCGACCAGGAAGCGCAGATCATCCGGTTCGCCGTAGCGCGTGGTCGGGGCGTAGAAGCCGGTCACCTGGTAGCCCCAGGAGCCGTAGTAGGCGTGCTCGGCCAGGGGCAGGAGCTCGACGTGGGTGAAGCCCAGGCCCAGGACGTGCTCGGCCAGCAGCGGGGCCAGCTCGCGGTAGGAGAGGAACTCGCCCGCGGGGCCGCGGCGCCAGGAACCCAGGTGCACCTCGTAGATCGAGAGCGGTTCACGGGCCGCTTCGCGCTTCGCGCGTGCGTTGCGCCAGGCGCGGTCGCGGAAGCGGTAGCTCGACGAGTACACCCGCGACGCGCTGTGCGGCGGCAGCTCCATCGAGCGCGCCAGGGGGTCGGCCTTCAGGCGCACCCGACCCTCGGCGTC
>JAJFFA010001030.1 GCA_021776885.1 Planctomycetota bacterium | reverse complement strand
CGGCAGCACGTGGTACTTCCAGGCCGTGTACACGGACCCTGATAGCCCCTCCGGTCTCAACCCCTCCAGCGCCGTCGGGCTGACGTTCCAATGATGAAGACCACAGAGACGCGGGCCTGCACCTGGGCCGCCTGGCTGCTCCTCGCGGGGGCCGCGGCAGCCCAGTCAGACACGATCCTGTTCGAGCCCGTCCCGCGCCCCGAGAACCTGCACGGCGCGTCGCTCGCCCTCGACGGCGAATGGCTCGTGGTGGGGGAGCCCGCTGAGTCCCAGGACGCGGGCGGCGGGCGCGCCTGGCTCTACCGGCAGCATGGCTCGGAGTGGCGGCTGGAGCGCGAACTCGCGAGCGGGGAGCAGCGTGGCAACGAGCTGCAGGGCCTGCGCGTCGCCCTCGACGACGACCTGCTGCTTGTCGCCCGTCCCTACGACCATGACGTCGGATGGCGCGCAGGATCGATCCTCGTCTACCGGCTCGGTCCCGCGGGCTGGTCGCGCGAGGCGGAGCTGCACTCGCCCCTGGGCCTCGACTCCTTTGCCTTCGGGTATCGGCTGGCCACGAGCGCCGAGCGCATCTTCGCCTCGTCGTTCACGGGGGTGGAGATCTACGAGCGCGGTCCGTCCGGCTGGCACCTCGCGGACCAGATCGATGTGTCGTACCACCGCGACCTGGTCGCGGACGGCGAGACCCTGGTTGTCTCGGACCAGACGGCCTCGATCCGGATCTACGAGCTGGGCCCCGGCGGATGGGGCCTACGCGCCCATTTTCGGACGAACGGCGGCAGCTTTCCCTACGTGACCCTGGCCCTCGACGCGGACCTCCTTGCCGTGGGGGTCCGTGCGGCGGAAGAGGTCCAGCTCTACGAACGTGTCGCCGGCAACTGGCAAGCGGCAGGGGTCCTGCACCCCTCGGCGCCCTGGTCGGGAGCGGGCTTCGGTCGCGCGATCGCCCTCGACGGGCCGCGCCTGTGTGTCTCGACCGGCGATGGCTACGACTTCGACAGCGCGCAGTCCGTGGAGGTCTTCGAACGCGACGCCGGAGGCACCTTCCGCTTCACCCGACGCCTGTATTCGGGAGCCACCTACAATGGCGAGTTCGGCATCAGCCTGGCCCTCGACGGCGAACGCCTGGCCGTTGGCGCGCCCGCCGAGCTGAGCGTGGATCGAGGCAGCGCCCAGCTCTTCGAGCTCGAGGACGACTTCGCCCGCAGCTCCTGCGTCTGCGCCCAGGGACCCTGCGGCAACGCGGGCCCGGGGGCGGGCTGCGTCAACGGAATCCTGCGCTCCGCGCGCATCACCTCCCACGGCTCGCCGCGCGTGGCGCGCGACGACCTGACCCTGGTCGCGGCGGGCATGCCGCCGAACGTGGCCTGCTTCTTCTTCATGGGACCCCAGCTCGGCGCGCGCCGGGTTTTCGGGGCGGGGCTGTCGTGCGTGCGTGGCGGCGCGCGTGGCGTCTTCCGCTATCCGCTGCGGGCGTCCGACGGCAACGGCACCGCGCCCCTCGGCCCGGGCATCGTCGCTGCCTCCCAGGCCTTCGGAACCGCCGGGGGCATCGCCGGCGGCGAGACCTGGAGCTTCCAGCTGTGGTACCGCGACCCGCTCTCGATGTGTGCCGGTTTCAACCTGACGAGCGCCCTCTCGATCGACTTCCGCTGATCCCCATGCGAACCCTGCTCTTCCTCGCGCTCTTCCTCCTTCCGACTCCGGCCGCCTGGGCCCAGTGCGTGCAGGAGGCGCTGCCGAGCCCCCACGACATCTCCGCCCATTCGGCCTGGGGCTCGAGCCTTGCGGTGGACGGCGACGCCCTGCTCGTGGGCGCACGGCTCGAAGACACCCACGTCGACGACGCGGGAGCGGCCTGGTTCTACCGCCGCACCCCCGCCGGCTGGGTACGCGAGGCACGCGTGTTCGACGCCGCCGGGGTCGAGCGCCAGGGCTTCGGTTCCGCCGTCGCTCTGGAGCGGGACTTGGCGGCGGTCGCGCGTCCCCGGGACGGGGCGGACGACGACCAGCCTGGTGCAGTGCACATCTACCGCCGCGTTGCGGGTGCCTGGCTCGAGGAGCAGGTGCTCGACTCCCCCGACGGCTTCTTTGGCTTCGGCGAGGCGCTGGTCCTCGCGCAGCGGGTCCTGTACGTGGGCCGCAGCGGCCGCCAGAGCGGCAGCAGCAGCGACTCCTCGGGGGTCGATATCTTCGAACGCTCGGGAGGCGTGTGGACGCGCACGCAGCACATCGCTGCGCCGACGCCCATGCCCTCCTTCGGGTCGAGCCTCGCCGTCCACGGAGATCGGCTGGCGGTGGGGTCCCTGCGCGAGGACACCCCGCTCGGGATGGGGGCGGTCTACCTCTTCGAGCGCGACGCTGCAGGAGTCTTCGTTCAGCGGGAGCGCTTCCCGGTGCCCGAGGTCACCTACTATGACAGCGCCTTCGGTGCGTCCCTGGCCCTCGACGCCGAGCGCCTGTACGTCGGCGGCCCGCACTACGGTTCCTACACGCACCCGCGCCTGGGCGCTGTCTTCGTGTATGCCGAGGAGAGCTTTGGCTGGGTGCTCGAGGAGCGCCTTGGGCATGTCTTTGCCGACGACTACAGCTCGTTCTCCCTCGGGGTCTCCGTGGCGGTCGACGGGCCCTTCGTCTACGCGTCCAGCTCCACGCACGTGCACGCCTTCCAGCGTGAGGGTTCGACCTGGACAGCGCTGCGTACGCTCGTCGGCTCCGATCCGCTCGCCATCGATCGGGGCCGCCTCTACTCGCGGGGCTTCGACAACGGGAGTCAGATGGTGGTGCGCACGCTCCACGACGACTTCACGCGCCAGTACTGCACCTGCACGGACGGGGCGGCCTGCAACAACCCGGATGGAACGGCCGGCTGCCGCAACTCGACCTACACTGGCGCCCGCCTCGACGCCTGCGGCTCGCCGAGCGTGGCCGCGGACGACCTGACCCTCGCAGTCAGCTACGCCCCGGCGCGCGCGCCCGCCTTCCTGTTCATGGGCGGTGCCCGCGCCCGCGTGCCCTTCGGCGACGGCGAGCGCTGCGTCGCCCCGGGCGCCTCCGGCCTCTTCCGCTACCCCCCGCGGGTCACGGACCCCGCCGGTCACCTGACCCTGGGCCCGGGCCTGGCGGCCCTGTCCCTGGCGCGCTTCGGCCCCGCCGGCGCGCTCACGCCGGGCAGCACCTGGCACTTCCAGGTCGTGCTGCGCGACCCGGCGGGCCCATGCGACACCGGGCTGGCCACGACCCAGGGCCTCGAGGTCGTCTTCGCGCCCTGAGCCTGCCGACGTGCGCCCAGCCCCACTCCGCTGCCCTCCCCAGCGCAGTTGCTCGAAGCACATCTGCATACCGCTACTACGTAGCGAACGGTGAAACGTAACCCAGGCGCGCGTGGTAGCGCTCCTTCAGCACTCGCAG
>JAJFFA010001029.1 GCA_021776885.1 Planctomycetota bacterium | reverse complement strand
AACGCCGCCCGCTTCACCGGCCGTGGGCATGCTGAACAGGCTGTAGTACACGTTCGCGTCCTCCTCGTGGTTGCCGCGCGTCGGCCAGAGCACGCTCTGACGCAGGCGCTCGGGGTAGAAGTCGAACACGGCCCGCTGGTGATCGGCCTCGCTCCCGGCCGGATAGGCGTTGTCTCCGAGCATGAGCCAGGCGTTGGTGTGGGTTCCCGCGCTGAACGCCTCATAGGCGTCGCGCACTTCGGCACCGGGTTGGTTCGCGGAGCCCGAGTCTCCGAGGACCCAGAAGCGCTGGGGCGTCGGGACACCCACCTCCGGAGCGCTGACGAAGGTGTGCTGATCGTCGTTCCCGGCCAGGTCCAGGAAGGGCGTCCCGACAGCGTAGTAGTAGCGCGTTTCGGGCTGCAGGCCGCTGAGCTCGATCTCGTGGTCGCGCGTGCTGACCCCGTCGTCCACGCTGTTGGTCAGGAGCGTCGGGTTCGTTCCGTAGCGCACCCTCCCCTGTGTCGGTTGGTCGGTCTGCCAGCGCACCCTCAGGCTGCTGGGCGTTCCCAGCTGCAGCCAGGGCCCGCGGGTCAGCGTGTCGACCGACGTGAAGCCCACCAGGTCCAGGTCGAAGGACACGTCCGAGCTCGTCGCGCTGCGCTGGTGGACCTCGACCGCCAGCACGTTCTCGGCGGCGAGCAGAGCCGGGTCGACGTCGAAGGCGAAGAAGTAGTCCTCCTCCGGTCCCGCCGCGGACGAGTCCGCGACGTCGTCGAAGCCCGCGCCCGGGGCCAGGTTCGAGCGCGCGATCTCGACCCCGTTGAGGTAGACGGCGGCCCCGTCGTCGCGCAAGAGGCCGAGCCTGACGAGGCCGTACGCGCCCGGATTGGAAACCTGGAAGGTGTGGCGGAAGTAGGTCGTGATGTGACGGTCGTTCGGGTTGCCGCCGTCGTCGACCAGGGTGGCCTCGTCACCGTCGCCATAGCCGAGCTGGGCCGGTCCCGAGGACCACCCCGCCGCGGGCGAGTCGTCGAAGAGCGGCACTGTCCAGGCCGTGCCCGCATCGCTTCCGTCGTCCAGGTAGCGCCAGTCGGCGCCGGACGACACGAGCACGTCCTGGGACAGGGCGTCAGGAGCCAGAAGCAGGAGCGTCAGCAGCGCGAGTCGGGGCATCAGGGAGTCCTCGGGTCAGAAATTCGATGCGCAGCTCGATGCGGACGCGCAGCTCGCGCGTGCGGGGAGTCGCCTTGTGCCGCGTGGGCAGCGCCTCGAGCGACGCGCGGGCGGCGCGCCACGCCTCGAGTGCGTCTGGCGCGCGTCCCGCGCGCTCGAGGATCTCGGCGCGACGCGCCAGCCAATGGTCTTGGCGGCTCGCGTGGGCGCGGAGTGAGTCGAGCCGAGTCAGAGCCGCGTCCGGATCGTTCGCATTCAGCTCGTCCTCGATTGCCGCGAGGACCAGCGCGGGAACGGCCCCCAGGCGCTCGATGCCTCGCTCGAGGATCTCCAGGGCCCGCGCCGGACCTCGACTCGCGCGCGCGTCGATCCGACGCAGTAGCTCGGCCTGGGCCAGGTAGTGCTCGGGCCGCGGCACGGCAAGGTGGGCGAACGCTGCCTCGTAGCGCGCCAGGGCAGCGTCCAGCTCACCCGCGTCCGTCAGGACGCGGGCCCCGAGCAGCAAGGCCTCGGGGGCCGCGGGGCGAGCGAGCATCACCCGCTCGACGTCGGGCCGGGCCAGGGACACTCGACCCGCTTCCACCAGCACCTGGGCGCGTGCAAAGGCGACGTCGATCGAGTCGGGGGCGAGGGCGGCGGAGCGACGCACATCGGCCAGCGCGCCTTCGAGGTCGCCGTGGCGACGCAGGAGGGACGCGCGCGCCAGGAGCAGATCCACGCTGGCGCCTTCGCGCGCCATCCGCGCGTCCACGTGAGCCAGCCGCGCCTGCAGAGTGTCGTGCCTGGCGACGGGCGCGAGCGCCAGGAGCGTCGCCGTGAGGAGTGTGGGGAACATGCGCTCGACCGGCGCTGAGCCGGTGCTGGCCTAGTCTGGCAGAATTCGGGCCGGTGGATAGGACGTTCAGGCTATCTGTCGAAAGCGCCAGAAAACAGACAAGGAGCCGCGTCACGGGATCCCACCAGACAAGTCGCGGCGTGCCCCGCGCGGGCCCCTCCCGGAGACGCGCGACGCGCCGGCGATCAGGCCGCCTCGCGGCCCGCGTGCGCGCCGCTGCGCACCGGCCGCGTCACTTGGTTGAGCAGGCCGGCCAGCTCGTGCAGCTCGTCCCCCGAACGCAAGTGCAGCTCCTCCGGAGCCTCGCCCTCCAGCGTAGCTCGCAGGAACTCGCGCATCCGTCGCAGCGGCCCCGCGACCCGGAAGCTCACCAGGATACCGACGGCGAGCATGATCGGCAGGCAGACGAACAGGGTCGTGGCGAGGATTCGCAACGCGCCGGAGCTCGCCGCTTCGTACGCGGCCGCGGGCGTCGCGTGATCCGTCAGCGCCACGTCCCCCATGGTGTTGACCGTCAGCACGAACTGCAGCCCGATGGCCAGCGCTCCGGACATCGTGAACCAGAGGCTCATGCGGAGCTGCAGGCGGCGGTCGGTCACCTTGTTGAGGCACAGCGTCTTCTTGTCGTCGTGGGGTGGGACGCGCAACGATTTCCGCCCAACCCAGTTATTACTTGATCCGTCAACTATTGACGGCTTATTCAGATCTGTTCGCGCGGGTACCCGCCCCGCGCTTCGCCGCCCAGACGGGCACAGAGAGGTTGTTCGATGCGAAACCCCGTTCGACGTACTGGCGCCCTTGGTGGGTTGCTCTCCTTGTCTCCCCTCTTCGTCATGCTTGGGCTCGGCCTTGGGCATCGGCTGGAGGAGCCGCTGCCGGAGAGGGTTCGGGATGAGGTTCAGGCGCCCGCCGCTGCCGATCATGAGACGACCCGGATCAGCGATCGGGTCTACACCTTTCGCTGGAAGAACCATCGGAACATGTTCGTCGTGACCGAGGAGGGCGTGATCGTCACGGATCCACTCAACTCCGCTGCGGCGGAAGTGCTTGCCGGGGAGATCAAGAAGGTCACCGATCTACCGGTGCGCTATGTCGTCTACAGCCACGAGCACTGGGACCATGTGCTCGGAGGGGGCGTGTTCAAGAGCGCCGGAGCGACCTTCGTGAGCCACGCGGAGTGTCTCCCGGCCTTCGAGCGGCGTCCGCATCCGGAACTGGTCATGCCGGACGTGACCTTCGAGGGCAGGCGTCTCGATCTCGAGCTGGGTGGCATCACGCTCGAGCTGCACCACTTCGGCATCAATCATGGTCGCGGCATGGTGGTCATGCTCTTGCCCGAGGAAGGCATCCTGCACATCGTCGATCTTGTCAGCCCCGAAGCGGTCGGCTTCCGCATCCTGCCGGACTTCGATCCGGTGGAGATGATCCGCACGCTGGGTCGCATCGAAGCGGAGCTCGAGTTCGACCGCATCATTCCAGGCCACATGGGTCCGGTGGCGCCTGCTTCGGCCGTGTCCGAGGAGCGGCGCTACTACCAGAGCCTGATGGATGCCGTACGGGAGGCCTGGGAGAGCGGAGTGCGGTCGCCCACCGAACTCGTGCAGCAGATCAAGCTGCCCGAGTACGAGGACTGGTTCGGGTATCAAGAATGGCTGCCGCTCAACGTGGAGCGCATGTGGGCCCACTTCCATATGGGCTGGTGACGATCACGTCGGTCTACGCGCCCTTCGCCCAGGAGCTGTACCTGGGGACGCGGGTCCGTCTCGAGGACTAGTGGGGCTGCGCCCCAGCCCGACGAGCGTGGAGTCCGCATGGGAGCCGGTGCTCGAGACGTTCGGTACCGGATGACACGCCGCTCCGCGGCTGGACCGACGGCCCGCTTCGCGAGCTCGGTCCGACGGCGGCTGCGCC
>JAJFFA010001028.1 GCA_021776885.1 Planctomycetota bacterium | reverse complement strand
GCCGTCGAGGCCGGGCAGCAGGGCTCCGACGCGGGGGTGGGCTTGGTCCTGGGTGCGAAAGGAGACGATCTTCAAGGCAGCAACGGGCTCCGTGGGGGGGGGATCCAGGAGTATAGCGACCAGGGTCGCTACGATGAGCGGATGCTGCTCTCCCGCCAGATCCCTGTCTTCCTGCTCCTCGCCCTGGCCGCCTTCGCGGGGCTGTTCCCAGGGCCATCGAGTGCCGCGAGCGAGGCGTCGCGCCCGGTCTCGGTGATCCTGGTGCGCCACGCCGAGACCGCAGCGTCGACCCAGACCTCACGCGATCCCGAGCTCTCCGAGGCGGGGCAGGCGCGCGCCCAGGCCCTGGCCCGACTCCTGGCCGGCGAGCGCGTGTCGCACCTCTTCGCCAGCGAGTTCGCGCGTACGAAGGCCACCCTCGCGCCCCTGGCCGAGGCCTTCGAGCTCGAGGTCGAGTCGATCGGCGCGCGCGAGGCCCAGGCCCAGGTCGAGGCCCTGCGTAGCCTGCCGGGGGGCTCGGTCGCCGTCGTCGCCGGGCACTCGAACACGGTGCCGGGCCTGGTCGCCGCCCTGGGCGGTGAGGCGCGCAACCTCGAGCAGCACGAGCAGTACGGTGCGATGCTGGGGCACGATCAGTACGACCGCGTGTTCGTGGTCACTCTGCCGTCCAAGGGCGGCGCGGTCGCGACCCTCGAGCTGCGCTACAGCGAGTGATCCAAGGAGCCCTGCCATGCTGACCTGCCTTCGAACCCTGCCCGTGTGGCTCCTCCTCGTCGCCTGCCAGGCCGAGGGCGCAGGCCGCGCGCAGACGGCCCCCTTCGACCCGCCGCGGCCCGCGGCCTTCGACGGCGAGACCCCGTACACGGCAGCCGAGATCCAGAGCTCCTGCAGCGACGGCACCGAGCTCGTGTTCCGGGTCGAGCAGCAGGGCGCGCCCTCCGCCACCCTGGTCATGAGCTTCGATCAGGCCGACGCCTCGGGCACCCTGGTCTACTCCCGGGTGATCGACGCGGGGGGCGTGACCGTTCAGGAGAGCTCGGCGCGCTCGACCTGGGAGGAGCTGCGCAGCCACGCCGCATTCCCGGCCCAGGGCACCACCCAGCGGCGCACGCGCTGCGCGGTGGAGGCCGGAGAGTTCGACTGCCGCCTGTACGAGGTCGTCTCGGAGGACGGGAACGTCACGGACCGCTTCTGGTTCGCCGACGACCGCGCCGGGCCGCCGATCCTGATGGAAAAGACCCTGGGCGGGACGCCGGTCTACCGCATGGAGCTGATCGAGCGCCGGGACGGGCCCGGGCGCGAATAACGACCCAGTGGCCCCGTAATAGCCCACCATGCAACACGCCGCGCAGCACACCGCCGAAAGCCCCTCGACCGAGGACCGCCGCTGGGCCGCCCTGGCCCACATCGGCGGCCCCGTAGGCATCCTCCTCTCCATGGGTCTCCTGGGCTTTCTCGTGCCCCTGGTGGTCTGGATCGCCAAGCGCGACGACAGCTCCTGGGCCTCGGAGCAGGCGCGCGAGGCCCTGAACTTCCAGCTGACCCTGCTCGGCCTGCACATGGCCGGCTGGATCTTCGCCTTCTTCACCCTGGGCCTCGGCCTGCTCGTTGTCTGGCCGGCGTTCTTCGTTCTGGGCGTGGCGATGCTGGTGCTGGGCTGCTACGCGGCCTTCCGCACCTTCGAGGGCCAGGGCTACCGCTACCCGGCCACCCTACGCCTGCTCTAGAGCAGGACGATCACGTCCAGCTCGCGCGGTCCGTGGACGCCGACGACCAGAGTCAGCTCGATGTCCGCCGTGCGCGAGGGGCCGGTGATGAACGTGACGGCGCGGCTCTGCTCGTCCGGGTCGTCGCGCGCGATGCTCTGCAGGGCATCGTCGAGGGTGCCGACGATCGAATCGGCGCTGAGTAGCGCGACGTGCACCGCCGGCAGCAGAGACGCGTGCCGGCTGCGCTCGTCGTCGCTGCAGAGCACCAGGGTGCCCGTCTCGGCGATGGCGAGCTGAGCGCAGGTCAGGCCCAGGTCTGCCGTGAGACCCTCGGCGCGCGGGCTCTCCGGGGCGAGGAGCTCGACGTCCGCCAGCCCCGCCGCGAGCTGTCGGGCCAGGTCCGCGTTCGAGGGCAGCACGCGCCGCGACCCTTCGCGTGCGACGATGCCAGCCAGGATCTCTGCGGCCTCTTCCTGGCTCGCCGCCAGGTGCACGCGCCCGCCGACCGCCTCGAGCTGGGCCCGAAAGAGCTGAACCCGCGGCTCGCGCTCGGCCGGCACCTGGGGTACCCCGACCGGTGTGCGTTCGGCCTCGGGGGTGTCCGCGTCGACCCGTTTCGCGTCATTCAGGTTCGCCCGCACCCGGGCCAGGATCTCGTCGCGGGCGCTCATGGGCGCGCCTTCCACAGCTCGCGGAAGGAGCGGCGAGCGAGGCGTGGCGCCTCGCGACCCGCGCTCCACGTCCCCAGGGGGCCGAAGCGGGTCAGCAGCGCGTGGGGGACGAAGCGCGCGAAGTAGGATGCCGCGCGGTAGCGCCGCGGTCCGCTGACGGCGTGGCGCCAGAGGCGGAAGGTGACGCGCTCGATGAAGCCCTCCAGGCCGCGCTCGACGCGGTCCCGGGCGTGGGGCATGCGTCCACCCTCGACGACCTCCGAGCGCAGGTGCAGCAGGAGCTGCGGCAGGTCGATCTTGACCGGACACACGTCGCGGCAGGCCCCGCACAGGCTCGACGCGAAGGGCAGCTTGCCGGCCTTGGCCAGACCCGAGAGCTGCGGCGTGATCACGGCGCCGATGGGGCCGGGGTAGACGGAGCCGTAGGCGTGCCCGCCCACCTCGCGGTAGACCGGGCAGGCGTTCAGGCAGGCCCCGCAGCGGATGCAGGCCAGGGACTGGCGCGTGACCTCCGTCTTCAGCATCGCCGAGCGGCCGTTGTCGAGCAGCACGACGTGCAGCGCCTCGGGTCCCTCGTCCTCGGGCGAGCGCTTCACGCCCGTCAAGAGCGACTGGTAGCTGGTCAGGTGCTGGCCCGTGCCCGAGCGCGGCAAGAGGCGCAGGAAGAGCGCCAGGTCGGAGAGGCGCGGGATGACCTTCTCGATCCCCATCATGGCCACGTGCACCCGCGGCAGGGTCGTGGTCATGCGCGCGTTGCCCTCGTTCTCGAGCACCAGCAGGGTGCCTGTCTCCGCGACCGCGAAGTTGACGCCGCTGATGCCCAGGTCGGCCTGGGCGAAGTGCTCGCGCAGGATGCGGCGCGCGGTGCGGGTCAGCTCGGCGGCGTCGTCGGTGTGCTCGACGGCGAGCTTCTCGACGAACAGCTCGGCGATCTGCGCCTTCGTCTTGTGGATCGCGGGGACGATGATGTGCGAGGGCGTCTCGCCCGCCAGCTGGATGATCCACTCGCCCAGGTCGGTCTCGACCGGCTCGCGGTCCTGGCCCTCGGCCTGCTCGAGGGCGTGGTTCAGACCGATCTCCTCGGTGGTCATGCTCTTCGACTTGACCAGCCGTCGCGCGCCGCTCTCGCGCGCGATGCCCTCGACGATGCGGCAGGCCTCCTGGCCGTCCCGCGCCCAGTGCACGACCGCCCCGGCGCGCACGAGGTTCGCCTCGAGGCGCTCGAGGTGCACGTCGAGCTGGGCCAGGGTCTCGGCCTTGATGACGCGCGCGCGCTCGCGCAGGGCCTCCCACTCCGGCACCTGGGCCAGGGCGCCCGAGCGCCGCTCGCCGAAGAGCTCCGTGGCCCGGGCCAGGGCGCCGTGCAGCACCGGGTCGGCCAGGGCGGCGCGCGCGTTCTCCTCGAAGCGCTCGGAGGGCAGCAGCGAGCCGCTCAACGCGCCACCAGGAGCTCGGCCAGGTGCAGCGTGCGCAGGGGCGAACCCTGGCGCTGTAGCCGGCCGCCGATCTGCATCAGGCAGGACACGTCGCCCGAGACCAGGGCATCCACCTCGCGCCCGCGCAGGGAGTCGAGCTTGGTGTCGAGCATCGCCACCGAGATCTCGGGGTGCTTGACCGAGAAGGTGCCGCCGAAGCCACAGCACGACTCGGCGGCGGGCATCTCGACCAGCTCGGCCCCGGCGACGTGCTGGATCAGGGCGCGCGGCTCGTCGTGCAACCCGAGCTCGCGCAGGCCGTGGCAGGCGTCATGCCAGGTGACGCTGCCCTCGAAGCGCGCCCCCAGGTCGAGCACGTCGAGCTCGCGCACCAGGAAGGCGGAGAGCTCGAAGGTGCGCTGCGCCACGCTGCGTGCGCGCTCGGCCTCGACGCTGTCCTCGGGGAAGAGCTGCGCCATGTGCGTCACCATCGCGGCGCACGAGCCGGAGGGGGCGACGATGGTCTCCTTGCCGTGGAAGACGTCGAGGAAGGAGCGCGCGACGCAGGCCGCCTCGGCGCGGTGGCCGGCGTTGAAGGCCGGCTGGCCGCAGCAGGTCTGGCGCGGGTCGAACTCGACCTCGCAGCCGGCGCGCTCGAGCACCTGCGCAGAGGCCAGGCCGACCTCGGGCCGGATCTGGTCGACCAGGCACGAGACGAAGAGTGAGACGCGCCGTTTCAAAGCAGCACGACGCCCTTGACGTAGCCAGGGCGCTTGCGGTCGCCGCCGAAGGCCTCGGGCACCGCCTCGAGCCCGTCGTAGCGGTGGGTGATCATGGGCGCGACGTCGACGGCGCCGGACTCGATCGAGCGCAGGGCGCGGCGGTACACGGCGGGGCGCTTGTCCGCGTCGAAGGCGCCCGAGGCACCGACGGACATGACGAAGGTCGGCTCCTTCCACTGCACCTGGTTCAGGAGCTCGAGGCTGCCGCCCCCGTGGCCGATGCCATAGGCGAGGACTGTCGCTTGCTTGCGGATCAGGCTGGGGAAGTCGGCGTAGGCGGAGCCCGAGCCACTGGCCTCGACCAGGTACTCGGCGCGCCGGCCGCCCGTGCGCTCGAGCACGAAGCCGGTCAGGTCGTCGTTCCGCGGATCGACCGTCTCGGCGCCGAAGCGCTCGGCCAGGGCACGCTTCTCCGGGTGCGGGTCGCTGACCAGCAGGGTGCCCTCGTAGCCCAGAGCGCGCAGGTGCTGGACGAAGAGCAGGCCCGCGGGGCCAGCGCCCAGGACCACGGCGCAGCGCACGGCGCGGGCGGGATCGGAGTCCAGCAGCGCATAGCGCGACTCGGCGCGCAGGGCGCGGTCGCTAGAATGCACCACGCAGCCCAGGGGCTCCGAGAGCACCGCGTGTTCCCAGGGGACGTCCGACTCGAGGGCCACGCAGTTGACCGCGGGCACCACCAGGCGCTCGGCCAGCCCGCCCGGGAGCCCGGTGATGCCGTGCTCGGTGTAGTGCTCGCACTGGTGCGTGTCCCCTGTTGCGCAGTACTCGCAGACCGGGCGCCCGTGGCTGTGGCAGTTGCGGCCCTGGTCGACCACGACCCGCGCCCCGGGGGCGAGGTCGGTCACCTGGGCGCCGACCTCCAGCACCTCGGCCGCGATCTCGTGCCCCAATATCTGAGGCGCCACGCTCAGGGGCACGGGTTCGCCACGCTCGTCGAAGTTGTAGTTGGACTCGCCCGAGACGATGTGGAAGTCGGTGCCGCACACGCCGACGGCGGCGGGGCGCAGCAGCACGTCCCGCGCTCCGACTTCGGGCAGGGAGACGTCCTGCAGCTCGAGGCGCGCGACGTCGACCAGAACGCTGGCTCGCATGGTGGACATGGCGTCATTCTATATCGTGGGTCGACAGGCGGCCCGCGGCGTGCAGCTCGCGGAAGCGGGCGAGGGTGGCGCGCACGCCGTCTTGCAGCGGCGTCTTGGGCAAGCCAGGCAGGGCGACTTCGAGGGCCGCGCCGTCGAGGGCCGGGGGGATCGGAAGGGCCGGGCCGTCGATCTGGATCGTGCCCCGCGCGGAGGGCTGTTCGGCCTCGATGCTGGCCACGATGTGGGCCACGTCGACGCTGTCGCCATGCAGGTTGTAGACGTGGGCCCCGGCGGGGGCGCGGTCCGCCGCGGCGACGAAGGCGGCGGCGGTGTCGGCGACGTAGTTGAAATCGGTCGCTCCGGAGAAGGGGATCGTCAGGGGGCGGCCGCAGACCGCCGCCTTCATGGCCCGGGTCGGCCCGCTGGTCATGCCCTGGTCGCGGCCGACGCCGTAGACCGTCAGGGGGCGCAGGCCGACGCTCGAGAGGCCACTCTCCTCGAAGTAGACCCGGGCGCTGCCCTCGTTGGCGCGCTTGTACACGCCGTAGTGGCTCAGGGGCAGGGTCGCGGCGGCTTCGTTCGGTGCCGCGTCGCCGGCGCGGTGCGGACCGTAGACCGCGGCCGAGCTGGCGTAGACGACGCGCTCCAGGGAGAGGGCGCGGGCGGCTTCGAAGAGGTGGATCGTGCCGAGCACGTTGACCCGTGCGCCCTTGGCCGGGTCGGCCTTGCAGAAGGGTACTTGCAGGCCGGCCAGGTGGATCACGCGCGTGGCGCCCGTGTCCTGCAGGGCCGCTCGCACGCCCTCCGCGTCCGTCACGTCCCCGGACAGGAAGCGCGTGTTGCGCAAGGCGTCCTCGTCCAGCACCTCGAACAGGCGCCGCTTGTCGTCCGAGAGGTCGAAGATGGCGACGTGGTCGCCGCGCTCCGCAAGCTGCTTGACGACCCAGGCGCCGATGCAGCCCAGGGCGCCGGTCAGGAAATAGGTCTGCGTCATAGGTGATAGAGGCGTTCCGCGTTGCCGCCGAAGAAGCGCGCGCGGCCCTCGGGGTCGAGTCGTGCTTCGGTAAAGTCGTGCAGCAGGGAGTAGAGGCCGGGGTAGTCGGCGGCGAGCAGAGCCACCGGCCAGTCCGAACCGAAGAGCACGCGCTCTTCCCCGAAGGCCTCGAAGGCGACGTCGAGGTAGGGCGTGAAGTCGGCCGGCTTCCAGCCGCTCCAGTCGGCTTCGGTCACCAGCCCGGAGACCTTGCAGGCGACGTTGGGCAGGGCGGCCAGGTCGCGCAACCCGCTGGCCCAGGGCTCGAGCTCGGCACGGGCGATGAAGGGCTTGGCCAGGTGGTCGAGGACGAGGGAGACCTCGGGCAGGGCGCGGGCGAAGTCCAGGGCGTAGGGCAGGTGGCGCGGGTGGATCAGGAGCTCGTAGACGAGCTCCTGGCGGGCGAGCTGCGCCACGCCGCGGCGGAAGTCGGCGCGCTCGAGGAAGGCGTCGTCCGGCTCGTCCTGAACCCCGTGGCGCAGGCCGACCAGCTTGGGGCTGGCCTCGAACGCGGCGAGCATGGCGTCGAGGTCAGGGGCGCACAGGTCGACCCAGCCCACCACGCCCGCGATCGAGTCGTCGTCCGCGGCCAGCTCGAGCAGGAAGCGCGTCTCCTCGAGGCTCTGGCGCGCCTGCACGGCGAGGCTGGCGTCGATCTGGGCGGCGGCCAGGCACGGGGCCAGGTCGCGGGGCAGGTAGTCGCGCTGGAGCAGCTGCATGTCGGGGCCGATCCAGCCGTAGTCGGCCGGGGTGTAGCGCCAGTAGTGCTGGTGCGCGTCGACCCTCATCGGCGCGCGCGCCAGACGGCGCCGTCGGGAAAAATGTGGGCCTCGATCGACTCGGGGCGCAGCTCGACCCCGTAGCCCGCTGCGCTGGGCGGTACGTAGGCCGCGCCGCGCACCTCGCAGGGGGCGACGAAGTGCTCGTGCAGGTGGTCGACCCACTCGGCGACGTGGCCCTCGCTGGTGCAGGCGATGCGCGCGTGGTCGATCATGATCAGGTGTGCGACGTGCTCGCACAGCCCGACCCCGCCGGCGTGGGGGCAGACGGGGATGCCGAACTGCTTGGCCAGGAGCATCACCGCCAGCACCTCGTTGACCCCGCCCAGGCGGCAGGAGTCGATCTGGCAGTAGCGGATCGCCTTCGCCTGCAGGAGCTGCTTGAAGATCACGCGGTTCTGGCACTGCTCGCCCGTGGCGACGCCGATGCCGAGGGGCTCGAGGGCGCGGGCGATGGTCGCGTGGCCCAGGACATCGTCCGGAGAGGTGGGCTCCTCGATCCACAGCGGGTGGGTCTCGGCCAGGGCGTGCATGCGCTCGATCGCCTCCGGTACGTCCCAGCGCTGGTTGGCGTCGAGCATCAGGAAGCGCTCGTCGCCGATCGCCTCGCGGATCATGCGCGCCCGGGCCAG
>JAJFFA010001027.1 GCA_021776885.1 Planctomycetota bacterium | reverse complement strand
CCTGGGCCGCGGCCGGAGCCCTGGTCGCGCACTTCGGAGCGACGACCCTGGCCCTCGTCGATCTGGACGGCAACGGACGCCACGACGACTTCGGTGTCGACGCGCTGATCGTCTCCCCCTCGCGCAGCGCCGGGCGGCTCTCGCCCATCGTCTCGGTCAGCGGGGAGTTGCTCGCCCTGCAGGTGGACGAAGCCGAAGGCCGCCTCGGCCTGGGTCCCTGGAACGGCCCCACCGGCATCCTCGACCTGCGCAGCCGCTTCGCCTGCAGCGGAGAGCTCGAGAGCGCTGTCGTGCGCAGCGGCGAGCTGTCCTTCGAGGTCAGCGCAGGACCGACCCGCGTCCCCGCCGGCCAGTACGTGCTGGCCTTCGGCAGCGCGCGACTCGGCAACGAGACGGCGCGTCTGCGCGCCGGCCGCTCGCGCCTGCTCGACCTCCCGCCCGGAGGCGAGCTGGTGCTGGATTGGGGCGCGCCCCTGGTGGCCGAGTTCGACTACGACGTCGAGGACTCGACCCTGCACGTCGAGCCCGACGTGCTCTTCTACGGCCGCGCCGGGGAGGAGTACCACAGCTTCCGCCCCCACGCCCGCGCCCCCGAGATCCGCGTGCTCGACGCCGGGACCGGACGGCTGGTGCAGTGCGGCCGCTTCAGCGGCTCCTGCGGCGGCGGCTTCAGCCGCTTCAGCGCGCCGGTGCCCGATGGCATCGAGCTCGAGGTGACCCTGGTCCACGCCAGGGCCCTGTTCGGCGCCATCGCCGGTCGCCGTCGCCAGTAGCCCTACGGGTTCGACGCGTCGAGCGCCGCCAGGGCCAGGGCGTCGGCGGGTCGGCGCTATCGAGGATGAAGATCCCGCGCTGGGCCGGGTTCGAGCGCGGCTCGCCCAGGGGCCCGGCCACGACCAGCACGCCCTCCTGCGCGAGTCGCCCCATGTTCTCGAAGTGGCCCGCCAGCGCAGTGCGCCGGGCGTCCGCGTCGAGGCCCGGGTCGACGCGGTTCGTCAGGAGGTAGGCGAGCACGTAGTTCGCGCCCGGCTGCAGCTGCGGCGTCGGCCGCAGCCCGTCCGCGGGGGTGTCGCGCTGCGCGGCGTGCGGCGCGGCGCAAGCCCAGGTCAGGAGGAAGAGGCCCGCCAGCCCGATGAGGGAAACCGCGCCATGCCGCCTCACGCCTCGTCCTTCTGCGCACCGAAGCGGCCGTCGACGAAGCCCTTGAAGCCCTGCAGGGCGACACGCTGCATGTAGAGCGCCAGGCCGCGCTCAGCCCCCAGCTCCTCGCCGCCCCCCGCGCGGCCCGGGCCGCCGTGGATCATGCCCGGCAGGACCATGCCCGGGGGCAGGGACTGCTCGGCTGAGCGGTCGCTCGCGACCCAGACCCGCCCGTGCCAGGGCGCGACGCCCAGGACGTAGGTCTCGGTCCAGTCCGGGTCGTTCGAGTAGACGCTGGTGACCAGGCCGCCGCCCCCGCGGCAGACCAGATCCACGGCGCTCTGCGCCTCGCCGTCGTAGGGCAGGACGGTCGAGACCGGTCCGAAGACCTCGCGCTCGTGGATCACGTCCGCGTCGCCATCCGTGGCGACGACCAGGGTCGGAGCGATGAAGTGCCCGCCGGCCGGGGCGCCCGCGGGGGCGTCGGTCCCGCCGCAGGCCAGCTGCCCCACCGCGGAGAGGGCCTCGATGCCCTCGCGTACGTCCCGCGCCTGGCGCCCGTCGGTGATCGGTCCCATGCGCTTCGTCTTGTCGCGCGGATCGCCGACGGCGATGCGCCCCAGCTCGGCGACGAGGTCGCGGCTGACGTCGTCCACGCGCTCGGCCGGCACCAGGATGCGCCGCACGGCGGTGCACTTCTGGCCCGTCTTCTGGGTCATGTCGAGCACGATGTTCGCGAGGAACAGCCCGTAGGTCTCCGAGCCGGCGTCGACGTCGGGGGCCAGGACCGCGGCGTTGAGCGAGTCGGCCTCGACGTTGATGCGCACGCCCTTCGCGATCAGGTTCGCGTGGCTGCGGATGATGCGCGCGGTGGCCGCGGAGCCCGTGAAGGCGACGCAGTCCTGGGCCTCGAGCCGATCGAAGAGGTCGCCCAGGCCGCCGACCACGAACTGGAAGGCGCCCTCGGGCAGGAGCCCGGACTCCACGGCGATGTGCGCCATGCGCCAGGCCGGGTGGGCCGTGGGCGTGCCCGGCTTCTCGATCACCGGCACCCCGGCCAGCCAGGCGCAGGCGGCCTTCTCGAACATGCCCCAGCCGGGGAAGTTGAAGGCGTTGACGTGGACGGCCACCCCCTGCCGCGGCACCAGGATGTGCTGGCCCCAGAAGCGCGCGGTGCGGCCGAGCTGGATGCCCTCGCCGTCGGGCAGGAACGGGCGCTCGCCGAGGCCCTTGGAGAAGTGGGCGTAGGCCGCCAGGGTCCCGGTCGCGCCGTCGATGTCGAACTTGGCATCGCCGCGGGTGTTGCCCCCGTTCTGGACCGAGAGCTCGATCAGCTCCTCGCGGTGCTCGTGCAGCGCGGCGGATAGATCCTTCAGCATGCGCCCGCGCTCGAGGAAGGTCATGCCGCGCAGGGCGGGCCCGCCTTGCTCGACGGCGTGGGCACGGACGGCGCCGAAGTCGACGCCCTCCGAGCTGACGCTCGCGATGGGCACGTCTTGGGTGGGATCGATCAGGGTGCGCTCGCCGCCGTCTCCGGCCTGCCAGCGGCCAGCGACGTAGCTCTCGAGGGTCTGCATGGGGGTCTCCAGCGACATATGGGGGCGAACAGACTACGGAATCCCGCAACCCCCGGAAATGGCCCCGGAGGCGGCGCGCACAAACGGGGGTCATGCACAACCTCTCCCTGCACGCTGGCCCGCCCATCGGGGCCGTCTTCTTCGGCGCCCTGCTCTTCCTGGGTTTCCTCGCGGCTCTGACCTTCCTGCTCGTCTTCGTCCTGCGCGGCGGGCGCTCGAAGAGCCGCCCCGGCCCCCTCGGCAGCCTGTTCCTGTCCCTGGGTGTCCTGGGGCTGGCGGGCATGGCCCTGGCGGTTTTCCTGGGCAGCGGAGCCCTGCTGGTTGGCTCCGCCGCCCTGAAGCGCAGCCCCTTGCGCTCGATCGAGGTCGTGCGCACCGAGCTGGCCGAGGCCCAGCACGCAGGCCCCGGGGTCTTCGATGCCCGCTTCGAGGGCCAGGGTCTGGCGCGGAGCGGCCACCGGGGCGAGCCGCGGGACTCGGGCGATCCGTTTGACTCGGGCGTTGACTCGGGCGTTGACTCGGGCGATCCGGGCGACGGCACGATCGAGGGCGAGGCCCTGCGCCGCTACGCCGGCCAGGATGAGCCCGCGCTCGAGCCCGGCCTCGACGCCCGCTGGCCCGTGCACCTGCTGGTGACCTGGCGCGGCCACATGGAGAGTCGGCGCGCGGAGCGCATCCGCGACTGGCTCGAGGACGCCACCGACGGCGACGTCGACCTGGTCGCCACGCGCCCGGTTCCGGGCCGTCCCGACCACGTCGTGCTCGACTTCGGCCTCGACGTCTCGCGCCGCGACCTGCGCGACCTGGAGCGCGACTTCGAGCGCGGCCAGCCCTTCCTCGAGCTGCCCGAGGGCGTACGCATCGAGCTGGCGGACTGAGGGCGTCGCGCGCGGCCCGCGCGCGCTACCCTCTGTCCATGGCCGACGCCCCCCCGCCCTCGCACTCGCCCTCGTCCAACGACCCAGGCGACCCAGGCGCCCCCCACGCCCTCCCCGCCTCCGCCCGCTGGCTGCCTGCGGGCACCTTCGCCGGCGAGGTCGCCCTCGTCACCGGCGGCGGAACGGGCCTGGGCCTCGAGATCAGCCGCGGCCTCTGCGCCCTGGGCGCGACCGTGGCGATCGCCTCGCGCAACCCCGAGCACCACAGCGCCCTCCTGAACGAGGCGCAGGCTCGCGGCTGGAACGCGGAGGCCCATGTCCTGGACCTGCGCGAGGCCCCGTCGGTGCGCTCGACCGTCGAAGCCCTGCTCGAGCGCCACGGCAAGATCGATCTCCTGGTCAACAACGCCGCCGGCAACTTCGTCTGCCCTGCGGAGCGCCTGTCGACCAACGCCTGGCGTTCCGTCCTGGGCATCGTGCTCGACGGAACGTTCTATGCCAGCAAGCACGTGGGCCGGGCGATGATCGCCGCACGCAAGGGCGTGATCCTCAACGTGGTCGCCACCTACGCCACGGGCGGCATGCCCGGGGTGGTGCACTCGGCCAGCGCCAAGGCCGGCGTCCTGGCCATGACCCGCACCCTGGCCGGCGAGTGGGCGCCCCACGGCATCCGCGTCAACGCGATCGCCCCGGGTCCGTTCCAGTCGGACGGCGCCGCGCGCAACCTGTGGCCCGACCCCGCCGTCGAGCAGCGCATCGTCGAGTCGATCCCCCTCGGGCGCTTCGCGACCCGCGACGAGGTCGCCGCCCACTCCCTCTGGCTGCTGTCCCCCGCCAGCGCCTACATCACCGGCGAGAACTTCGTGGTCGACGGCGGCCTGACCGCGGCCTCCTCCCGGCTCTGGAACCCCGGCGAGCGCCTCGAGCGCCGTCCGCGCAAGGATGGCTAGCGCCGACCGCGGGCACCTGTCCACCGAGGCCAGCCACCCCGCCACCTCGACCCTCGAGACCCTCGACGCCCGCGAGGCCGTGCGCGTGATGCTCGGCGTCGAGGCGGAGGTTCTGCCCGCCGTCGAGGCCGCCGCCCCCGAGCTGGCCGCTGCCGTCGACCTGATCGCCACGCGCCTGGCCGCCGGCGGCCGCTGGTTCACCCTCGGCGCGGGGACCAGCGGCCGGCTGGCCGCCCTCGACGCCGCCGAGTGCCCGCCCACGTTCTCGACGCCGCGGGACCTGGTGCAGGCCATCGTCGCCGGCGGCCGCGCGGCCTTGACCGCGGCGGTCGAGGGCGCGGAGGATGACCGTGCCGCGGCGGCGCGGGCCGTCGACGGGCGCGGCGTCGGCGCGGCCGACGTGGTCCTGGGCATCAGCGCCGGCGGCACCACGCCCTTCGTCCACGCCGGCCTGGCCCGCGCCGCCCAGCGCGGCGCCGCGACGATCTTCTTCGCCTGTGTCCCCCTCGAGCAAGCACCCGACGACGCCGACCTCTCGATCCGGGTCGTCACCGGGCCCGAGGCCGTCGCGGGCTCGACCCGGCTCAAGGCCGGAACGGCGACCAAGATCGTCCTGAACACCCTCTCGACCCTGGTCATGACGCGTCTGGGCAAGGTCCACGCCGGGCGCATGGTCGACGTGGACACCCGCGCGAACCAGAAGCTGGTCGATCGAGCCGAGCGCCTGGTCATGGACCTGGGCCAGGTCGAGCGCGAGCGCGCCCGCAGCCTGCTCGAGGCGAGCGCCGGACGGGTCAAGCCCGCCGTGCTGATGGCCCGCCTGGACGTGGACGCGAGCGAGGCCGAGGCGCGCCTTGAGCGCGCCCAGGGTCATCTGTCGCGCGCGCTGGCGATACGGAACCAGGTATGAATCCGCCGCCTCCGCGGCGGAGGCGGCGGATCTATACCTGGTTCCGTATCGCCAGCTACTCCCGGTTCAGGGCGAGCGTCCCCGCGCGCCCGTCGCACGCGTCCTCGGCCGAGCGGCGTGCTCCGAGGCTGG
>JAJFFA010001026.1 GCA_021776885.1 Planctomycetota bacterium | reverse complement strand
CATCGGACTACAGAACTAAATGCACGCCCTCGAAAATATCGGAGAGGACCAGGCTCCTCGAGCCATCAACGAGACCGCCGAGTCCGCGCGCACGTCGGCCCTGGCGACGGGGGGCTGGGGGCTGGGCTACCCCGACTTCCTGCGCATCGCCGCGCCCTTCCCCCTGCCCGGCCTCGGGCGCGGCCCGGATCGGGCGGCGCTGCTCGAGTCGTCCTGGAATGAGACCTGGCCCGGTCATCCGCGCTCCCTCGCCGAGTGGGCCGGCAGCACGGCCCGCGGCGACCTGCCCGCCATCGCCTTCCAGACCACCCTGGCCGAGTCGGGGCAGACCCTGTGCTTCAAGACCTTCAGCCTGCCGCCGCACCTGGCGCCGCGCTCCCTCGACTTCTTCGACCTGCACCCCGGGAGCGACGTCGACGTGGTCACCGCCGCGCGCCTCTCCGCCACCTTCCCCTACGTGACGCCGGCGGCGCGGGTGCACCCGTCGCTCTTGGCCGAGGGCGACCCCGACGCCCGCGGCTACCACGTGGTCGACGGCGGCTACACGGACAACCAGGGCGTGCTCTCGGCCGTGCTCTGGCTGGCGAGCTGCTTCCTCGACGCGGACGTGCGCAGCGAGGCGACGGCGCAGCGTCCCGCACGGAATGTCCTCGACGACCACGGCGAGCTGTTCGTGCTGCTGCTGCGCCCCTTCCCGCCCGCGCCCGCGCCCGAGCCGGCCAGCAGCGTCGAGGCGGCGTTCCTGGGCCCGATCACGGCCCTGTCCCAGAGCCGCGGCAGCGGTCAGTTCGAGCGCAACGAGCTGGCCCTCGAGCTGTTCCGCGCCAGCCTGGCGGGTCACCCGCTGCACATCGTGCGCCTGCGCTACCCGGCGGCGGGTGACGACAGCGGCAACGAGCGCCTGTCCCTCTCCTGGCACCTGACCCGGGCGGAGATGGCGGCCCAGCGCACGGCCTTCGAGCGCCTCGACCCAGCGCTCCTGACGGAGCTGGATCGGGTCTTCGAGCGGCGCTAGACCGAAGCTCCGTTCTATTCGTCCTTGGGGGGCGGACCCTGCCCTCTGTGCGTCGCTGGTTTCGTGTGCGCGGGGCTATTCCTGGGCTCGGAAGATGATCACCTCGTACTTGCCCTTCTGGCCCAGGTACGGACCCTCGCCCCAGTACTTGCTGCTCGAAGCGTGACCGAACCCGTCATCGGGCGGTCCAGCTGGTGTGGTCTCGCGACGCTCCCAGGACGCAGGCGGCGCGTGGCGCCGACGCGAGCCGCAGGGCGAGGTGCTCTTCGGGCTCCTCTCTGAGCACCTCGAGACCTTCCTCGCGCGCGCCCCTGGACTGCCCGTGTTCGTCGCCCGAAGACGTCGCCCAGCGAGCGGCGCGCGCAGGCGGCGGGGACGGCGGACGGCATGAACCTGACACCCATTCCGACGGGGAGAATGCTGGTCGCGCGGCTCGAGGCGGCGAACGACGCGAGCGGCGCTGAGCGAGTGCAGGCGGCTCTCGACAGCCTCGACCCAAAGCTGCTCGAGCCGCCGGCGTCGGAACGCATGGGATCGGGGCGGAACAGGGGGAGGCAGCCCTGGCGCCCGCGCGCGGGTCTCACCCGATCGGCCCCGCTGCGCCCCAGTACAGCGCCCCAGTACAGCGCCAACAGGCCGCGCCAACTGCGCGACTCGCGAGCCGTCGGGCGCGCGCTAGTAGCGACTGCGCCGACGCTTCTTGCGCGGCTTCTTTTCGGCTTCCGGGAGCGCGATGAAGACGCCTTCGCGGCGGCACAGACGGGCGACGTCGGCGCGGCGGGCGCTCGGCCTCAGGGCCAAGATCGTGTCGGTGAGACGCTCGACCTTCTTGGACGCTGCGGCGAGGACGCGTGCCGCCGTTTCCGGATCCTGGCAGCGCAGGAGGTCGGTCGGCTCGAGGGCAAGCGAGCGTGCCAGGCTCGACCAAGTGCGGATCTCGTGGGCCACGTTGTCCGGAACCGGATCCGGGCTGGCCTGTTGCAAGGCGGTCAGAATGTCGTCCGTGGTGAGACCCGACTGAGACGCCTGCAAGATGGAGGTGCGCGTCAAGCGGAAGAGGTGACCCACCCCTGAACCACCGGCTGGGTTGCGCTCGGCGAAGCGCGCGACCGAGGCCTCGGCGCGTGGCGAGGGAGCCAAGAAGGTCACGACGAAGTCGGGACCGACGCGCAGTGGGGTGGCGTCGCCCGCCCCGTGCTCTTCCAACTCGAAGTCGTCCTCAAACCCCGCGATGTAGCGGCCGACGGCGGTCAGCTCGATGGTCAAGGAGCCGTCCTTCGTGCGACCGACCCGGACCGCGCCCAGGGGCAGCAATATCTCCATCAGCAGCGCCGACCACTCGTGCGCCCAGAGGTGCTCGATCTGGGCTTCATGGAGGTCGTCGCGGAAGTACGGTTCACGACGGTGGCCGCGCACGTCGTGGAGCGGGTTGGCGTTTCGCGCCTGGTACTCGAGGAACGCGTCGAAGGAGTAGGCGTGTCCGGGTTTCAGCGTCTCCAGCCCGCGCACTTGCACGTGCGCGGGGTCAAACTGCGCGAACTCGGGCGGTGCGCTCGGTCGCAGTTCCTCCCGCACGCGGTCCAGCATCGGGCGCAGTCGCGCGCGTGGGGACGCGTCGAGCCAGGTCCAGGCCTTCTCGGTCGGCTCGAGGGAGAGCGACTTGCCGCTGCCGCCGTACTGCACGAGCTCGAGATCGAAGGCCTGCGCGAACGCACGGTCGATCCGCCGTCCCAGGGCGACCGAGTTGAACCGGTCAGGGTCGAGCCAGGTCGGGAGGTCCGCGAGCTGCCCTTCGAGCTCCCGCGCGTCCTTGGCGTAGAAGCCCGATCCGTCGACCTTCACGCGTAGGCCCGCGGAGGCCTGAACCAGAAGGCGCGCCAGGTCGTCGGCTGCCCAGGCCACGTCGCAGGTCTCCGTGACTTCGGTTGGGCGAGGTGATCGCGCGGGTGGGCGCTGAAGGCGCGCAGCCAACGCGGGCCAGAGGGTCACGACCGGAAGCAGATCGCCGTCGAGGGTCGCGAACAGCAACAGGTAGCGTAGTCCGGCGTGGAGCGCGGCAGCCAGGCGGTTCTTGGATGCCCTTCCCAGCGGAGACCCGGCTCCGACCAGGTCCGCGATCTGGAAGGGTCCGGGGTGCGCCTCGGCGTGGTCGAGGAGTCGCAGCAAGTCGTCGCGCGTGTGACGCGCATCGAAGTGCTTCGTACGGGACGACTGGGCGTTCCCGATTCGGAATGGCACGAAGGGCTCGCGCGCCTCTTCGTATTCGTCGCCGGGCGTCGTGCGGAACTCGGCCAACGCGCGACTGGAGGTCAGGGCGTAGAGCCGCTCCTGCGCCCGCGAGCCCCAGTAGTGCTCGCCCACGAGCGACACGCGCTCTTCGCTTGTGAGGTACTCCGCCGCGTACGCGAGAAACGCCTCGGTGCCCGCACGGGGCGGGAGCGGATGTCTGTGCATGGCGCGCAGCGCATTGTGGATCGGCTGGCAGGCGTCCGACACGCGGAGTGCATCCGACGTTTCGACCGTGACCAGAAAGCCCGACTTCAGTAGTGCGTCGAGGTCGCGTCCAAGGTCCTCACGGGCGATCTTGGTCCGGGGCTCGAGGGCCACGAGCTTGATGCGCGTCGCCAGCGTGAGTCGGTTCCAGGCCTGGGCGATGGAGACGAACAGTCCCCAGTCGAGGTCGAAGCGCTTCATGCCGATTCGTGGCCCGCCGGCGTGTCCAGGATCGATGGAGCGTCGACGATGGAGTACGTGTAGCCCTGCTCGCACAGGAAGAGCTGACGGTTCAGGGCGAACTCCTGCTCCTTCGTGTCCCGCGAAACCAGGGTGTAGAAGTGTGCTTGGTTCGCTCCCTTCTTCGGCCGCAGGAGGCGTCCGAGGCGCTGGGCTTCCTCTTGGCGCGATCCGAACGTTCCGGAGACCTGGATCGCCAGAGCCGCGTCCGGCAGATCGATGGCGAAGTTGGCGACCTTGGAGACGACGAGGGCGCGCACGCGGCCGGCACGGAAGTCGTCGAACAAGGCGTCCCTGCGGGATTGGCCCGTCGATCCGGTGATCAGGGGCAGATCGAGATCGCGTGCCAGGTCCTTCAACTGGTCGACGTAGGTTCCGATCACGAGGGCGGGCTCGTCTCGGTGCCGCTCGAGCAGACGCACGACGAGCTCTGGCTTGGCGGGATTGAGGGCGGCGAGCTTGTGCTTCGCCCGAGGCGCCGCAACGGCGTACTCCATGCGCTGCGTGCCCGCGAGGGGCACGCGCACTTCGACGCAGTGGGCCCGGGCGATCCAACCGTCCTGCTCCAGGTCCTTCCACGGCACGTCGGCGCACTTGGGGCCGATGAGAGCAAAGACCTCGTCCTCACGGCCGTCCTCGCGCACCAGGGTCGCGGTCAGTCCCAGGCGCCGGCGCGCCTGCAGGCTCGCCGTGATCTGGAAGACGGGTGCCGGGAGGAGGTGCACCTCGTCGTAGACGATCAGGCCCCAGTCGCGGCCGTCGAAGAGGGCCAGGTGTTCGAAGCGGGTACCGTTGCGATGCGTCATGATCTGGTACGTACTGACGGTCACGGGCCGGATCTGCTTGCGTGCTCCGGTGTACTCACCGACCTCGTCCTC
>JAJFFA010001025.1 GCA_021776885.1 Planctomycetota bacterium | reverse complement strand
ATGCAGTGGGCCTCGTCGACCACGAGCAGCCAGGGCTTGGCGGCGGCGAAGTGTGCAGCGCTCGCCTCGGCCAGCAGGGTCTCCGGGGTGGTCAGGACGATCAGCCGACCGCCCTGGGCCAGGCGCTCGAAGGCCGCGCGGCGGGCGCTGACCGTCAGGGTCGAGTCGATGCGGATCACCGGCGCGCCGCGGCTGGCGAGGGCACGCTCCTGGTCCGCCATCAGCGCGATCAGGGGCGAGATGACGAGGGTGGGGCGATCCGCGAGCAGGGCCGGGAGCTGGTAGATCAGGGACTTGCCGTAGCCTGTGGGCAGGACGGCCAGGGTGTCGCGGCCTGCGAACACCGCGCTCAGCGCCTCCTCCTGCAGCGGGTGCAGGCTGTCGATCGAGAAGCGCTGGCGAGCCAGCTCGCGCGCGCCTGCGAGGCTGCGCGGTAGGGGGGTCGAGCGCTTGGAGCGCGGCTTGGCGCCCGGGCGTGCGCGGCTGCTCTTCTTCTTGGCCATCAGGCTTCGGCCGGCGCGGCGAAGGCTGCATCCCAGCGTTGGTCGAGGACGCCGAAGGCCTCGTCGGGCGGGAGGGCGTGCCAGACGCCGCCCGACTCCCGGGCCAGGCCCAGGTCCGCGAGCTTGCGCAGGCCGTCCTCGACCTCGAAGTCGCGCTCGAGCCCGTAGCGCTGTCGCAGCCACTCCTCGACGGCCGTGTCCAGGCCCTCGCGCTCGAGCCCGGCCGCACCCGCCCGGGCCAGCAGGGCGTAGGCCAGCAGGGCCTCGCGCGACTCCTCCTCGACGGCCATGCGCGCGACGTTCGAGATGGCACCCCAGCCGTTGTCGAGGTTGAGGAAGTAGAGGCACGACGCGAGATCGGCGAGGTACTTCGTGCGCTGCGAGAAGACCTTCGCGACCTGGCGCCAGAGCACGCCGACGAGGCCGACCAGGCCCAGGGCCCAGGTCATCGGGCTGGCCGCGGCGCCGAGCTTGGTCAGGGTCCCGAACAGGCCACCGAGGGTGCCGCCGCCGCCGGTGATGCCGAGCTTGAGCTTGTCGAACCCGCGCATGCAGATCTGCGTGTTCGGGAGCAGGGTCTCGAGGTCCATGGCGGGGACGTCGCGGAAGAGCTTCAGGCACATGTGCTGGGCGTCGACCCGGTCGCCCAGGCGTGCGCGGGTGCGGCGCACCCTCTTGCGCGCACGCTCGATCTTGATCTTGTCGCGCTCGGCGATCTGCTGCGCGCGCTCTTCGAGCTCGACCAGCTCGACCGCCAGGAACAGGCGCCGGAAGACCTCGACCTCGACCTCCTCGTGCCGTAGCCACAGGCCGCGCCAGTCGCGCCGCCGCACCGTGCGGGTCGAGCGTCCACGCACCCAGACCGAGAGCTCGACGTAGTCGTCGAAGTCGACGCGCACGGCGAGGCTGTCGGGGGAGGAGTGCTCCAGGTTGTCCTCGATGTAGGCCCGGTCGAGCTCCTCGAAGTTGGCGTCGGTCAGGAGCTGGGCCGTGCCCGCGTGCAGCGTGCGGCGCAGGGCGTCGCGGTCCTCGTCGGCGGCGGCGCTGCGCGGATGCTCGAGGTCCGGGGCGAAGGGGACGTAGGCGGCACGCAACTCCACCAGGCGCTGTCGCACTTCGTAGCCCATCCAGGCGTCCAGGAGGCGCGCCAGGCGCAGGAAGTCAGCGGAGCGCTCGCCCAGCTCCGGGGCCAGGGCGCCGACCAGCTCGTCGGTCTCGATCGGGACGTGGCGCGGGGCCGGCCGGGGGCGGCCGGCGGTGGTCGCGGCGGCGCTGGCGCTGGCGGCGGCGCTGGCGGCGGAGCCGCTCGATTGGGTCGGGGAGGTCACGGTGGCTCGGGGTGAGAGGGGGGACAAGATGCCTTGTCGCCGGCCCGATTGCTGCCCCCTCGGGCGGCCAGATTCGAGGACGCTGGCTACGATGGGCTCATGAGACTCTCAGCGCATGCCCTTGCTCTTGCCCTCGCCCCCGCGTTCCCCGTGACCCAGGCCTCGGCCCAGGAGCCCCAGCCCGTCGTGGAGGAGGGGGACGCCGTTCCGGGCGTGGGGAACGTGACCTCGATCTCGACCCTGGCGGTCAACGACTCCGGCACGACCCGGATCGAGGTCGACACGGACAACGCCGACACCGACGTCGACAACGCGCTGCTGACGGACGGAGCACTCACCCTGCGTGAGGGGCAGGCCTTGCCCGCGCCCATGGGCGCCTTGCTCGACTCCTTCGACTCGATCAACATCAACGCGTCCGGGGACAGCGGCTACAACTTCTTCCTCGACCTGCCGAGCGACGACTCGGGCGTCTACTTCAACACGACCCTGGTGATCCAGGAGGGCTCGATCTCCGCGGCGCCGCAGTTCAGCGCGGGGACGCCGTACATCGGCTTCTTCGACGTGAAGATGAACGACACGAACCAGATGATCGTGATGGCGTCGGTGGACGACCCGAACATCGCCTCATCGGTCGATCGCGGGCTGATGCGTATCGACCTGGACGCCGCCGGTGGCATCCTCAGCGAGGACGTCTTCTTGAAGGAGGGCGACGTGATCCCGGGCGCGGCCGGAGAGCTGATCACCGACTTCGGCACCGGTCCCCACGAGACGGCCTTCAACAACCTGGGCGAGATCCTCTTCGGCGTCGACCTGACCGGGGGCAGCTCCACGAACGCGGTCTACCTCGACTCGACGCCCCTGGCCTTGCAGGGCATGCCTTCACCGGTCGCGGGCCGCAACTGGTCCTCGCTCAGCACGGTCGAGCTGGACCTGAACGACAGCGGAGACCACGTCTACTCGGGCTCCCTCGACGGGGACAGCGCGACGAACCTCCTGATCGTGCGCAACGGTGTGAAGTTCCGGCAGGAGGGCGACACCTTGCCCGCCATCGGCGGCGTCTCGGTCTTCACCAGCTTCGGCAGCGGCCCGCTCTACCTCTCCGAGGCGGGCGAGGTGCTCTGGTACGGCGACTGGAACGACCCGGACACGGACATCGACACCGGCCTTTTCATCGACGACGAGCTGATCGTGCAGGAGGGCGTGACCACGGTGGGCGGCGTCGTGATCGACACCCTGCGCGGGATCACCGACGGCTACATCATGAGCCCTGACGGACGCTTCGTGCTGTTCGAGGCGATCCTCGCCGATGGAACCGAGGGGGCGTACATGATCGACCGCTCCGGCAGCGGGACGAACTACTGTGTCGCAACGCAGAACTCGACCGGTGGAGCGGCCACGATCTCGATCAGCGGCAGCCTGAGCATCGCGGACATGAACCTGTCTCTGGTCGGCAGCGCGCTGCCCGCCAACGTGCCCTGCCTCTTCTTCTACGGCCCCAACCAGATCCAGGTGCCCTTTGGCGACGGCTTCCGCTGCGTCGGCGGTACGACCCACCGCGTGCAGCCCCTCAGCTCCGCCGATGGCGGCGGCACGGTGACCCGTTCGGTGGACTTCGGCGCGCCCTACGCCGCGCCGATCATTCCGGGCTCGGTCTTCAACTTCCAGGGCTGGTACCGCGACAACATGGCCGGCATGAGCGGCTTCAACCTCACGGACGGGATCGAGCTGCCCTTTCAATAGGGAGAGGGCAGGCAGCGGGACGACGTCGCCTGCCTGCGGCGCCCAGCGCGCGGCGGATCCGGGTA
>JAJFFA010001024.1 GCA_021776885.1 Planctomycetota bacterium | reverse complement strand
CTGCGCGTGCTGCTGCGCGGCGGCCGGCCCGCCGATGCGGACCTCGTGGTGCGCGCGGTGCGCGGGCGCATGCCCTCGCGGGTGTCGGGCGACGCTCTGACCGAGCTGGCGCGCCTCGACCCGGTGCGCGCCACCCCCGAGCTCTTCGTCGAGCTGCTCGACCACCCCCAGAACCCGGTGCGCGCCGCGGCCCAGGGCTTGCTCGAAGAGCGCGCCGACTCCGCCCTGGTGCCCCTGGTCGCCGTGGCCCTCTCGGCGGAGCGCGCCGACGCGCGCCTGCGTGCCCTGGACATCCTGTCGGGCATCGACGACGCGGTGGTCCTCGACCTGTGCCTGGGGCGCCTCAACGACAAGAGCGCCAAGGTCGCGCGCCGCGCCTCCGAGGTGATCGCCGGCTTCGACGACCCGCGCGTCGAGCTCGAGCTCCTGACGCGCGTCTTCGATGGTCGCTGGATCCTGCGTTCCGGGGCCTACGCCCTGGTGACCTTGATCGAGCGTGAGGACCTGCGCTTCGTGCCCATCCTGGACGAGGACCACGTGCCGGCCCTGCTGCGCGCCCTGGAGTCGAACGACCCCTTCGTCTCCGCGGCCAGCGCGGCGGCCCTGGCGGGCATCGGCTTCCGCAGCCCCTCGCCTTCCCCGTGGCTCGACCTCGAGGTTCCCGAGCGCCTCGTTGCCACCGTCGTGGGCACCACCTTCTTCGACGACTACTCGACCATCGAAGGTCCCGCCGTGCGCCGTCTGAAGCTCATCGCCGGCGCCTCCTGGGGGCGCGACGGCGTTCGTTGGGCGGACTGGTGGCTGCGCGAGCGCACCGGCTTCAACGCCTCCCGCGCCGTGATCCAGGTCGCGCCCGGGGACGAGGAGCGCCTGGTCGTACGCCTGCGCACGAATGACAGCGCCACGGTGCTCCTGGCTCCGGGGCGCGCCCTCGATACGCAGCAGGAGCGGGCGGGCGAGGTGTTCTACATCACGACGGACGAGGCCATCGACTTCGTCGGCATGCTGCAGCGCGAGGGCGTGCTCGGCACGACGCGCCTGCCCGGCGTGCGCGGCGGCCAGACCCACCGCGGGCGCGACCTCGAGGTGCGCCTGGGCGAGCGCGGCAAGCGCTTCGTCTTCGGCCTGGGCGTCAGCGAGCCCTGGTTCGACCGGGTGGTGGAGATGGCCGACTCCCTGGCTGAACGCAACCACTGGCAGCGCTATCCGCACCCCGTGGACCACGACGGTTCGCGCAAGCTCCTGTGGGACGCCGAGCACGACTGGTGGCAGGCACAGCAGGATCCGGTGCTGCGCGACGTGCGCACGAAGCAGCTGATCCTGGAGCGCCTCGCGGCCCTCGAGCGGTCCGAGCGCGACAGTGGGCTGTCGGAGCTGGCCGAGCTCTACGCGCAGCCCGCTGTGCGCGACGCCGCGGACTTCGACGTGTTCCTGACCCTGCTCGACGAGGAGGTCCTGTTCACGCCCCGGGCGGCGCAGTTCACGCGCCTGGCCACGGCCGCGGACGGGACCCGGATCGAAGCTCTGGTCGACGTGCTGGCCCTGCGCTTCGGCTCCGATGCCGGCGCGGCCCTGGCCGAGGTCCTGGACGGAGCCGGCTCCGAGCGGGTGCGCCTGGCCGCAGGTGACAAGCGCGCCTTGCTGCGCGCCGTCGCCGCGACGCTCCTGGCCCGGGACGAGTCGGCCGAGGGCCGGGCGCTCTTGCTGCGCCTGATCTCGGACGCCGACCCGGAGGTCGAGGTGGCCGCGGTGCTCTCGGCGGGCGAGGCGCGCGTCGAAGAGGCGCGCACGGACCTTTTGATTCGGGCACGGGTGGGCGCCGGCGAGGTGCGCCGCGCCGCGCTCGAGGCGGTGGGGCGCATGGGCGGCGAGGGCGTGCTCGAGGCCCTCGTCAGCGGTCTGACCCAGCCCGACGACGACCTGCGCCAGGCCGCGGCCGAGGGGCTGGCGGACCTCGCCGATCCGACGACCGCGCCGCTGCTGCTCTCCCTGCTGCGTCAGGGGCGCTCCTCGCGGGTCTTCGAGCCCGCGCGGCGCGGCATCCTGGCCCTCGGCTCGGCGGCCTGGGCCGATCTCGTCGCGGCCCTGCGCTCGCCCACCCCGGGCATGGCGCGCGAGGCGGCGCTGCTGCTGGCCAAGCAGGCCCAGCCCCAGGCGGCCTCACCGCTGATGAGCGTCCTGACCGAGGACACGAGTGACGCTCAGGTCGGGGAGGAGCTCGCGATCCTGACCTGCGTCGACTACCGCTCGTCGGCGGACCCTGCCGGCGAGTGGTGGCTGTGGTGGGATCGCGTACGGCACGACAACGCCCTCTCATGGCTGCGCGCGGCGCTCGAGGCGCGCAACCTACCGTCGCCGCCGGCGGAGGACTTCGAGGGCGGGGGCACGCGCGCCGTGGTCGCGTTCCTGATCGACGGCATGCGGCGTCCGGAGCCCTACCTGGTCGAGCGCTGCCGGCGCGAACTCCAGGCGCGTGTCGGGCGCCCGATCGACTCGCCACCGGCGAACGTCGCGTCGCGCTCGGCATGGCTCGAGACCCTCGAAGAAGCCCTGTCCGCCGCCCGCGAGTAGCGCGCCTTGGCACTCCTCTACGACGTCGTCGACGCTCTCGTCGAGCGCCGCCGCCGCGAACGTCGCCGGCGCCTCGTGCTCGTGGCGGGCACGCTGGTCGTGGTCGTCGCCGCGGTCTTCCTGTGGCGCGACCGGCGCAGCGTCGCCCAGGCCGTCGGCAGCCAGGTGGGCTTGATCCGGGTCGAGTCCTTCGCCGGCGAGATCCTCGCCGCGGCCGAGGAGTCCGGCGTCGAGCCGCTCTTGCTGGCCGCCATCATGTGGAGCGAGAGCCGCGGGCAGGTCGACGCCAAGTCGTCCGCCGACGCCATGGGCCTGATGCAGCTGAAGGACGCCGCA
>JAJFFA010001023.1 GCA_021776885.1 Planctomycetota bacterium | reverse complement strand
GCCGGTTGCGCTCCTCCCAGGTGCGGGCGTAGTACTTCACCAGCAAGGGGCGCAGCCCGAGGAAGCGCTCGAGCCCGGCCAGGTGCCAGAGGCGGCGCATGTTGTGGTTGGGGAAGCGCGCCGCCGGGTCCTCGGGGCGTCCCATTCCGCGGTACGGGCCGTCGTCGAGGACGTCGACCAGGTTGCCCTGCGCGTCCTGTCCGACCATCACGTACCAGCCGTAGTCGCGCTGGTCGACGTCCGTGAAGATGTTCCAGTGCTGGTTGAGCCCGAGGATCTTGGAGTAGCCGTACCAGGGCTTGCCCAGGGGCGTGCGCCGGCCGAGGTAGCCGTCGACGTTGGTCACGACGACCACGCCAAAGGCGGCGACGACCAGGACGCCGCGGGTCCAGGCCAGGGCGCGCGCCGTGGGGGAGGGCTGCGGCGCGGCGTCCGCGGGTGGGTCCGCGGGCATGGCGCGGCCGATGGCGCACAGCAGCGGAATGCGCGGCAGGACCCGGTCCCAGAACCAGGGCGGCAAGAGGGCCGCGATGGCGACGATGCTCAGGATCTCGAAGATCCCGATGTGGACCGTGAGCTGGATCCCCACATGGAAGGCCGCGAAGACGAACACGGCCAGAGTGCGCAGGCCCTGGGTGGCGACCGGGGACATGAAGCACAGGGGGCCGAAGCCCTCCAGCACCAGGGTGGCGTAGGTGAAGAAGACGCCCAGGGCCGGGTAGCCAGCCAGGTAGCGTCCGAAGTCCGTCAGGTAGTTCTCGATGCCAGTGAAGACGGCCATGGCCTGGCCGCTGCGCCAGACCTCGGTGTCGTGCTTGAGCAGCCCGGCGAAGACGTAGAAGCAGACGATCTGCAGCACGTAGGCCGCCGTGGCCGGGCTCAGCACCTGGCGCTCGAGGGCCGCGCGGCCAGCGCGGGCGGAGCGGCGCCGGTCGAGGGAGGCGTAGTCGCCCATGGGCAGGAACAGGGCCCAGAAGGTGACGGCGGTCAGGAGCGCATCCCCCGTGTGGCACACGAAGGGGTTGCGGCGCTGGATCGAGACCAGCATCACGAAGCACACCAGGGTGGCGATGCGCGTGCGCCAACCGACGACGATGCAGGCCGCGACCAGGCAGAAGACGACGAACAGCGCCGCCTGCACGCCGAAGGACTCCGACAGGTGAAAGATGCGGAACAGGGCCGGCGGCGAGATGCCGTAGGGCTCGATCTCGGCCAGGGGCACGATGCCGCTGGCCGTGTAGTGCTCGCGCAGCGCCAGAGAGCGCTTGGCGAAGTCCGCGATCAGCATCAGCCCCAGGCCGATCCGGAAGAAGGCCAGGGACCTGCGGTCGAGGCCGAAGATCAGGCGTAGCTTCGAGGGCTCATCGGGGACTTCCATCCCGGACGAGGATAGCTCACTTGACCCCTGTCACGAGGAGCAGCTCCGGGTCCTCGGGGCGCGGGACGTACAGCCCGCGGTCGTCGCGGAAGTACAGACCCAGGTCCTCGGGGCTGGCGACGACGCTCAGGCGGTCGTGGCCGTCGGGGCCCTGCAGGTACAGACCCAGGTCGCCGTCGTTCGCCGAGAGGGCGACGCGCTCGGCGCCATGGGCGTCGAAGAACCAGCCGCCGAGGTCCTCGTCCGTGCTGCAGAGGACGATGCGCTGACCGTCCTCGTCACCCAGGACGAGCTGCGCGCCCCCGTCACTGGCGGCCAGGACGGCGCGCACCCGCCCCTCGCTGTCGACCAGGCGCAGGCGCTCGACGTCCAGGCGCGACTCGACCCGCGCGGCGGGCCCCGCCAGGCCCAGGAGCAGGAGCGCGCCACACAGGGCCGTGGAGCCGAGGGAGAGGAGCCGGGTGCGGGCCAGGGAGCGTTCGAGGGTATCGATGCGGTCGGACATGGGGTCTCCGGGGTTCGGTGGCTGGGGGGCACACAGGTGGACGGCGGGGCGCCTCGAGCGTAGCCGCCTTTCCCCCGGCTTCTTCGCGCGCGGGCAGCGCTGTGGAAGCCCCTCACGCTGCTCCCGCAGCGCGCCGATGCATGCCCTGGGGCTCCGGGTCGCTACCCTCTCCGGCCCCCAGAGACCCCACCATGATCCAGATCCTGCTCTTCCTGGCCCTCGCCCTTCCCGCCGCGCCCCAAGCCGCCAGCGCGGACTCCGCCGGCTTCGACCCGCTCGACTTCGACGGCTGGTCCTGGCGCGAGGTCGGGCCCTACCGCGGCGGCCGCGCCGCAGCGGTCTGCGGCGTGCCGTCCCAGGACGACGTCTATTACATGGGCGCCTGTGGCGGCGGTGTGTGGAAGACCGAGGACGGCGGGGCGCGCTGGGAGTGCGTCTCGGACGGCTACTTCGGTGGCTCGATCGGCGCCCTGGCCGTGTCCGCGTGGGACCCCAACGTGGTCTACGCCGGCGGCGGCGAGACGACGGTGCGCGGCAACGTCTCCCATGGCGAGGGCGTCTGGCGCTCCGACGACGCGGGCCGCACCTGGAAGCACGCGGGCCTCCCGGACTCGCGCCACATCGGGCGCCTGCGCGTACACCCCAGGGACCCGGACCTGGTCTACGCGGCCGCCCTCGGGCACCTGTTCGGACCCAACGAAGAGCGCGGCATCTTCCGCTCGCGGGACGCGGGCCAGAGCTGGGAGCGGGTGCTCTTCGTCGCGCCGGACGTGGGCGCCGCCGACCTGTGCATGGACCCGACCAACCCGCGCATCCTCTACGCCACCATGTGGCGCGTGCGGCGCACGCCCTACAGCCTGGAGAGCGGCGGCGAGGGCTCCGGTGTGTGGAAGTCCACGGACGGCGGCGACACCTGGACGGAGCTGACGGACAACGAGGGGCTGCCGGACGCGCCCCTGGGCATCGGCGGGGTCACGGTCTCGCCCACGAATCCCGACAACGTCTACCTGATCCTGGAGGCGGCCGAGGGCGGCGTCTTCCGCTCGCGCGACGCGGGCGAGACCTGGAAGCGGGTCAACTCCTCGCGCGACCTGCGCCAGCGCGCCTGGTACTACTCGCGCATCTACGCCGACCCGGCCAACGAGGACGCGCTGTACGTGGTCAACGTGCGCTTCCACCGCTCCGTGGACGGGGGCAAGAGCTTCAGCACCATCGGCGTGCCCCACGGCGACAACCATGACCTGTGGATCGCGCCGGATGATCCCGAGCGCATGGTGCAGGCCAACGATGGCGGCGCGAACGTGTCCTACGACGGTGGCCGCAACTGGAGCGTGCAGTCCAACCAGCCCACGGCCCAGATGTACCGCGTGTCCACCGACGCGGACTTTCCCTACCGCCTGCTGGGTGGCCAGCAGGACAACAGCGCCGTGCGCATCCGCTCGCGCTCGCTGCAGTCGGGCTCCATCGGTCAGCGCGACTGGGAGCCCACCGCAGGCGGCGAGAGCGGCCACGTCGTCGCCGACCCCGAGCGCCCGGACGTGGTCTACGGCGGCAGCTACGGCGGCACCCTGGCGCGGGTCGACCACGGCAGCGGCCAGCGCCGCAGCATCCACGTCTGGCCCGACAACCCCATGGGGCACGGCGCGCGCCACCTGCGCTACCGCTTCAACTGGAACTTCCCCTTGTTCCTCTCGCCCCACGCGAGCCCGGGCGGGGGGCGGCGCCTCTACGCGGCGGCGCAGATGCTCTTCGCCAGCGACGACGAGGGCGCCTCGTGGAGCGCGATCTCCCCCGACCTGACCCGCGCCGACGCGACCCGACTGGGGCCCTCGGGTGGGCCGATCACGAAGGACAACACCTGCGTCGAGTACTACGCGACCCTGTTCGCAGCGGCCGAGTCGGCCGTCGCGCCCGGCACCCTGTGGTGCGGCTCGGATGACGGGCTGCTGCACGTCAGCCGCGACGCGGGGGCGAGCTGGAGCGAGGTCAGCCCGCCCTTCCCGGAGTGGACGATGGTCAACTCCATCGATCCCCATCCGAGTGAGGCCGGGGGCGCCTACGTCGCCGGCACGCGCTACAAGCTCGACGACTTCGAGCCCTACCTCTACCGCACCCGCGACCACGGCGCGACCTGGGCGCGCATCGACGCGGGCATCCCGCGCGGCGAGTTCACGCGCGTGGTGCGCGCCGACCCCACGCGCCCCGGGCTGCTCTTCGCGGGCACCGAGCGCGGCGTCTGGGTCTCCCTCGGCGACGGCGCCTCCTGGGGCTCGCTGCAGCTCGACCTGCCCATCGTCCCGATCACCGACCTGGCGCTAAAGAACGGTGACCTGGTCGCCGCGACCCAGGGCCGGGGCTACTGGATCCTCGACGACCTCACGCCGGTGCAGCAGTGGGAGGCGGAGTTGCAGCGCGGACGCAGCGTGCTCTTCGAGCCGGCTGCCTGCGTGCGCGTCAGCACGCGCGCCTCGCGCGAGCCGCGCGGCGCGGGCACGAACCCGGCCTCCGGGGTGGTCTTCTCCTACCGGCTGTCGCCCGAGGCGGCGCAGGCCGAGGACGCGCCGGCGCTCGAGATCCTGAGCGCAGAGGGCGAGCTCCTGCGACGCTTCGAGGCCGAGCTCGCCGAGGGCGAGGAGCGCGCCAAGGGCTTCGACCCGCGCCACTCCGACCCGCGCGTCCTGCCCCGCGGGGCCGGCTTCCAGCGCTTCGCCTGGGACCTGTCCCTCGAGGGCGCCGAGTCCTTCGAGGGCATGGTGCTCTGGAACGGTGGTCTGGCCGGCCCGCGCCTGGTGCCCGGGACCTATCAGGCCCGCCTGGTGGTGGCCCAGGGCAGCGCCAGCGTGCCCTTCGAGGTGCTCCCCGATCCGCGCACGAGCGTGCCCCAGGCGGACCTCGTGGCCCAGTTCGAGCTGCTGCGCGAGCTGCGCGACCGCTTGACCGCGACGCACCGCGCCGTGGCGCGCATGCGCGTCGTGCGCGGCGCCCTGGGCCGCCTCGAGCGGGCCCTGGACCAGGGCCAGGCGCCACAGCTGCGGGAGAGCCTCGAGGCCCTGCGCACGGACCTGGTCGCGATCGAGGAGGCGCTCTACCAGACCCAGAACGAGAGCCCCCAGGATCCGCTCAACTTCCCGATCCGGCTCAACGACCGCCTGGCCGGCGTGATGGGCTCGGTGCGCAGCGGCGACTACGCTCCGACGGCTCAACAGCGCGCCGTGGCCGCTGAGCTCTCCGCGGCGATCGAGCAGCAGCTGGCCCTCCTGGCGGCGATCGAGGCCGAGCGCCTGCCCGCCCTCAACCGCGCCGCCCTGCAGGCCAAGGTGCCGGCGCTTCCGCTACCGAAGTAGCGCATGCGTGCTACGCGATCAGGCCCTCGGGCACGCCGTCGATGACGATGGCGCCCGCCTTCAGGGACAGGCGCAGAACGCCCGGGCCGTCGCCGCGCTCGAGCAGCTCGCGGGCCAGGGGCTGGCGCACTTCGAGGTCGACGACCCGGCGCAGCTCGCGCGCGCCGAACTCGGGGCTGAAGCCCTTCTCGATCAGGTGCTCGTAGACGCTGTCCTCGAGCTCGAGGCGCCAGCCACGGGGGGCGAGGAGCTGCTCGATGCCGGCCACGTACTGGTCGACGATCAGGCGCAGGGACACGGGACCCAGGCGCTCGAAGGCGACGATCGCGTCGATGCGGTTGACCAGCTCGGGGCGCAGGTGCGCCAGGAGCGCGGTGCGCGGGTCGCTGGCCTCGGGCTCGGGCGCGGCGGCCCCGGGGTCGCCGCCGAAGCCGAGGGACTCGCGCTGCGGCGGGCGTGGATCGATGTTCGAGGTCAGGATCACCACCGCCTGGGTGAAGTCCGCACTGCGGCCCTGGGCGCCCATCAGGCGCCCCTCGTCGAAGACCTGCAGGAACAGGTCGAAGACCCGCGGGTGGGCCATCGCGACCACGTCGAAGAGCACGATGCAGTGCGGGTGGGTGCGCAGGGCCGAGATCAGCGTGCCCTCGTCCTCGTGCCCGACGTACCCGGGGGGAGCGCCGATCAGCTTCGAGATCGAGTGCGGTTCCATGTACTCGGACATGTCGATGCGCACCAGCCGGCTGGCGTCGCCGAAGAGCACCTCGGCCAGGCTCTTGGCCAGGTGCGTCTTGCCGACCCCCGTGGGGCCCGCGAAGAAGAAGACGCCCAGGGGGCGGTTGGGTTCGGACAGCCCGGCCTTGGCGGTCAACACGGTGCGCGCCACGGCGCGTACGGCCTCGTCCTGCCCCAGCACACGGCGCTTGAGCTCGTCCTCGATCGAGAGCAGCGAGCGCGCCGCCTCGCCCGAGATTCGCTCGAGGGGGATGCCGGTCCATTGCGACACGGTGCTGGCCACGTCCCGCGCCTCGATGCGGATCGGGCGCCCCGCGTCACTCTTGCCCTCGGCCTGGTCGGCGTAGCGCTGCAGGCGCTTGCGCGCGCAGGCCTGGTCGACGGCGTCGAGGGCCTTGTCCGGCAGGTTGCGGTCCATCACGTGGCGCACGGTCAGCTCGACCGCGGCCGCGATCGCCTCGGGCAGGACCTCGACCTGGTGGTGGGCCTCGAGGGTGGGTCGCAGGCGGTCGAGAATCTCGATCGCCTGGGCCGGGGAGGGCTCGCAGATGTGGACCTTCTCGAAGCGCCGTTCGAGGGCCGGGTCCTTCTCGATGTGGCGCCGGTACTCCTCGATGGTGGTGGCGCCGATGCAGCGCAATTCACCCCGGGCCAGGGCCGGCTTGAGGATGTTCGAGGCGTCCAGGGACTCCCCGCCACCGGTCGCGCCAGCTCCGACCAGGGTGTGAATCTCGTCCAGGAACAGGATCACGTCGGGGTGGGCGGCGACCTCCTTCGCGATGCCGAGGATGCGCTCCTCGAACTCACCGCGGTACTTGGTGCCCGCCACCAGCGAGCCGATCGAGAGCTCGACGACGCGCTTGCCCCGCAGGGGTTCGGGGCAGGCATCCGAGCACAGGCGCTGGGCGAAGCCCTCGACCACGGCGGTCTTGCCGACCCCTGCCTCACCGACCAGAACCGGGTTCGACTTGCCGCGCCGCAGCAGCACCTGGGCCAGGAGGTCCAGCTCGTCCTCGCGTCCGATGACCGGGGACAGGCGCCCGCGACGGGCGAGCTGGCCCAGGTCGCGCCCGAACTGCTCGAGCAGGGGGGTGGGGGTCGCGGCCTCGTCCTCGGTGTCGTCACGCAGGGCCTCCTCGAGGCGTGCGACGTCGACGTCGAGGGCGCGCATCAGGCGCACGGGCACGCCGCGCCCCTCGCGCAGGATGGCCTCCAGCATGTGCTCGGGTTCGACCAGGCCTCCCTCGGAGCGGGCGGCGAAGCGACTGGCCAGGTCGAGCACACGCCGCGAGCGCGGGGTCAACACGATGTCCTCTTCGCTGGCGGAGGCGGCGCCGTCGCTGCGCAGGCGCTCTTCGAGCGCATCGAGGAACTGCACCAGGTCGAGCTTGGCCGCCGTGAAGGCCTTGGCCACGTCGCTGGCGTTCTCCTCGGCCAGGCCCAGGAAGAGGTGCTCCACACCGAGGTAGTGGTGGCCACGGGTCAGGCTGGCGCGGGTGGCGGCGGAGAGGGCGGCCTCGCCGCGCGGGGAGAGTCGGGGCAGGTTCATGGGCTCAGCTCGGCATGAACTCGACCTGCGTCTGGCCGAGGGTGAAGGTCGTTCCGCGACCGATGAGTGCGCGCTCCTCGAGCCTCTGGTCGCCGATGTAGACGCCGTTGCGGCTGCCGAGGTCCTCGAGCCAGAAGTGATCGCCCTCGCGCACGATGCGCGCGTGGAGCCCGGAGATCATCGGGTCCTGGGCCAGGGGCAGATCGTTGGTGGGGTTGCGCCCGAGGGAGAGCCGCGAGCCCTCCACACGCGCCCGCTGCCCGTCCATCGCACCCCCGCCGACGATCTCGACGTGGATGTGCCAGTAGCCATCCGGCAGGGGGCGCGGCCGCAGCTGCGTCGGCGCCGGGAAGACCATGGTGCTGGTCGGGTCGAACTCGGGGACCGGGGGCGGTCCCGGGTCGTTCTCGTTCTCGCTCATGCAGACATGCTAGCCGCAGAGCGCGAAGACGGCCAAGAAGGGCGTGGAGGGGCGGCCGCGGGGCGGGGCAGTCTCGCGCCGCACGGCTCTGGAGCGAGTCGAGGGCTACTCGGCCAGCGCGACCCTGTTG
>JAJFFA010001022.1 GCA_021776885.1 Planctomycetota bacterium | reverse complement strand
CTCGATGATCGTGCCTCTGCGCATGTCGTGTTGCTCGTCGGGCCTCGGGGCTTCGCTCGGTGGGGACTAGTCCAGGAGCCCCAGCGGGTGGACAGGAGGGTACCGCGGCACCTGCGCGCGGGAGCGCTGGAGTGGCGACGGAAATAGACCCGAAGGGGGGCGAAGCACCGGAATGACCCTCCTCGCCTCGCCCTGTGTGCCGCCCTGCCCACGCACGTGCCGCTCTACGCCACCCTGGACGGGACCGGCGATGCGCGCTGGGCCTCGCTCCCGCCCGCGCTGGCGGCAGCCTGTGAGGAGGCGGTCATCGAGCGTGGCGACGAGTCCGGGGAGGTCGATTGGAAGTCCGTGCTCGATCGAGGCGAAGAGGTCGTGCAGCCCTTGCACGCCGCTGGCGTGACCTTCCTGCGGGGACGGACCTGGGCGTGGCGCTCGCCTACCCCGGCGGCGCCCTGCACGAGGAGCTGGTCGCGCTGGTCGAGAGCGCGGGTCTGACTCCCCTCGAGGCCCTGCGTGCGGTGACGCTGAACGCAGCGGCGTGGCTCGGCCAGGAGCGCCTGGGCGCGGTTCGAGTCGGGTTCCGAGCCGACCTGCTCCTGCTCGACGCGGACCCGCTCGAGGACATCGGCAACGTCGCGCGCATCCACTCCGTCGTGTCTCGCGGCGTCGTCCTCGGACCGTCCCGCCTGGCGGCGTTGAGACGCTAGGTACGGAGCGATGGGTACGGAGCCAGGCTCCGTCTACCGGCAGAACGAGCGCGGCTCGTTCGTCCCTGCGCTGTCGAGCTGGCTGCATCAAGGCGGTGGCCCTCGGGGAGGGCGAGTGCGGGGGCGATTCGTAACTCCGGGTACAATCGCAGGCCCGCGCCTGGAGAATCCTGCCTCTCCCGCGAACCTCGAGACGCCTCCCTGATGAACTACTTGATCCTCACACCGTTGCTGCTCTGTTTGCCGACCCTGGCCCAGGTCTCCGGACCCCACGCTGGCGCGACGGGCCGCAGCGCCGAGACCTGTCCGCTGTTCGTGGAGGGAGCGCCCGGGCGCTACGACCTCTTGTGGGTCGGCGCGGCGGGGCGCGTCGTGGCCACTCCGTTCGCGGACCTCGAGCTCATCGACGCGGAGCTGCCCGGGTTCGCCGCGAAGGACATCCTGCGCCCGAACCTGCCGCGGCCCTTCGGCGGGCGCGCCGGGCTTCCCGAGGGCATCGAGCTGCCGGGGGGAGCGCACCTGTTCCTGGTCCGTTCGGCCGGTGCGACGTCCCTGCTCCTGGTTCCGCCGACGTCGGCGCCGCGGCGCGTGTTCAGCCTGCCCGACCCCGTGCAGGGTTCGGCGCTGCTGCCGCAGGTGCACGTCTCGACGGACGCGCGCTTCGCGCTCCTGGCCAGCCCACCCCAGGCGGGTGGCGATGTGTACCGCGTCGACCTGCTCTCGGGAACGGCCGAGTGTGTCACCCTGGCGACGGCGGCGCTCGACGTCGAGGGCGACTCCCTGCGGGTTTCCGCGAGCTGCGCCTGGTTCGTTGCGGGGGGGGACCTGTGGCGAGCGCGTCGGGGTGAGTCGGCCAGCCCGGTCTCCGTGGCCGCGTTGCCCGAGGAGGAGGTGCTGTCCGACCCGGTGCTCTCCGCGCAGGGCGACCACCTGGCCTTCCTGCTGGAAGGCGAAGACGACCAGCGCCGCCTCGCCCTGGCCGGGACGAGCGGCGCGGCGTCGCTCCTGACGGCCACGCCGCGGGAGATCCTCGAGCCCGATGCCGACGACTCCCTCGGCCCGTTCCTCAGCATCGCGCAGGACGGCAGCCGCGTCGCCTGGATCGAGCAGCAGGCGACGCACGAGCTGTTCGTGGCGGACGCGCCGCAGCAGACGGCCCTGCACATCACCGTGGATCCCGAGTTCCCGACGTACCTCGACAATGTCGGCGTTCTGGGCTTTGCGAACCCGGGCCGGCTGTGCTTCTTCGCGGGTGACTTGCAGCTCAGTACGGTGGACGAGGACGACGTCCTGGGCGCGTCCGAGATGTACTCCGCGTTCTTCGACGGCAGCGGTAACGCCACGTACTTCAACGTCACGCGGACCAACGGGCAGGCCCTGCCGCCGTTCACGGAGCTGGCTAGCCTGAACGTCACCGAGGCCCTGGTCGATCCCAGCGGCCTGCGCTTCATCCTGGTCGGTGAGGACGAGCTGGAGAACCAGACCCTCTCATGCTTTCCGATCGCCATCGGTCCCCCCGACGACACGGATCGGGTCCAGCTCCTGCTCGACGGGCTGGACGAGGACCCGGAGCTGTTCCTCGCTGGCGACGGCGTGCTGGTCCTGGCGGCCATCGAGGAAGAGGACGACTTCAGCCCGGGCGGTGGCTCCGACCTCTACTTGCTCGAGCTGCTCGGAGCCGGGGTGACGGCCCAGCCCCTCGCCTCGTACGGCGCGGGAAGCCTGATCGACCGCTTCACCCATGCCGGTCACCATGCCGCCTGGGTCGAGGCCACCCCGTTCGGCGAGCGCGTGCACCGCGCCGACCTCTCCAACGGCGCCGTCGAGCTGCTCCTCGACGAGCCGGGCGGCGTCGTCTCGCCGGTCGGGCTGCTGCCCGGCGGCCGCGCCCTGCTGGGTCGTGGAGCGAACGCCGGCGCCCTGCAGTTCCTGCACCTCGGTCGGGCCGGAGCGGCCACGCCGCTTCCGCTGGCCCCGTCCTCGGGCTTTCCGATCCCGCGCTGAGTTCGAGTGCGGAGCCGGCTCGATCGAGCCAGGCTCCGAACTATCGCAGGTCGAGGCGCTCGAGGCGCGCGTAGAAGCCCGAGCGACTGATTTCGAGCAGGCGCGCCGCCGCCGTGCGGCTGCCCCCTGCGACGCGCAGCGCGCGCTCGATGGCCGCGCGCTCCGCGCTGGCCATCGTCAAGCTCTGCGGTGCGTGGTCGCGCGGCGTGGAGACGGTGGCGGCAGGCCGGATCAGGCCCGGGTCATCGACCGCGCCGTCGGACAGGAGCCACAAGCGGGCGACCTCGTTGCGCAGCTCGCGCACCTCGCCGGGCCAGGCGCGGCGGGTCAGGGCCTCGACGACCTCCAGGCTGATGGCCTTGCGGCGTCCGTGCTCCTGCTCCAGGGCGGCGGCGAAGTGGGCCACCAGGTCCGGGATGTCCTCGAGCCGCTCGCTGAGCCCGGGAACCTGCACCTCGCAGCCGTTCAATCGAAAGTACAGGTCGTGGCGGAAGCGGCCAGCGTCGACCAGCTCGGGCAGCGAGCGGTGCGTCACAGCGACCACGCGTACGTCGACCTTGTGCGCGCGGCTCGAGCCCACCGCTCGAACCTCGCCGGCTTCGAGGACGCGCAGGAGCTTGGCCTGCAGCGCGGGCGAGAGATCACCGACTTCGTCCAGGACGAAGGTGCCGCCACTCGCGGCTTCGAACAGGCCCGGGCGATCGACCTCCGCGCCGGTGAAGGCGCCGCGGACGTGCCCGAAGAGCTCGCTCTCCAGGAGCTCGTCGGGGAAGGCGGCCATGTTCTCGATCACGAGGGGGCCCTTGCAGCGCGGCGAGAGCTCGTGCAGAGCCCGCGCGACCAGGTCCTTCCCGCTGCCGCTCGGGCCCTGGACCAGCACCGACAGATCGGTCGCGGCCCAGCGCCTGACGCTCTCGGCCAGGGCGATCATCACCGGGCTGTCGCCGATCAGGCCGCCCACGGGCGGCTTCGACCCGCTGCGCACCAGGCGCGCGCGCGCCCGGTCCAGCTCGTCCTCCTGATAGGCCACCCGTTCGGCCAGCCGCGCGCCGCGCTGCTCGGCCTGCTCCAGGCGCTGTACGTTGCGTAGTGCGAGGGCCGCCTGATCCGCGAGGGTCTTGACCGTCTCGACGTCCTCTTCGTCGAAGACCGCGTCCAGCCGATCATTGTCGACGTAGATCGCGCCCGAGGGGGACGCCCCGGCGCGGAAGGGGACACACAACACCGAGCGCAGCTCCAGGGAGCGCACGCTCTCCATCTGAGCGAAGCGCGGATCGTTCGCCGCGTTGACGGTCGAGATGGGCTCGCCGCGCTCCAGCGCCGAGGTCACGACGCTGGTCGAGAGCTCCGAGTCCGCGGCATCCAGCGCTCCCTCCATCTGCCGTGCCGCGCGGGTCGCAGGACCGGCGTCGGTCTCCAGGACGAGGAAGCCGCGGCGTGCCCCCGTCGCCTCCAGGGCCATGTCGAGGATCCGCTCGAGGAGCTGCTCACTGTCGACGCACGACGCGAGGGCTCGGTTGCAGGCCACGAACCAGGCCACGTCGAGTCGCTCGCCCGTCTCGCGGCGTGGCTTGCCCGCCGCGAGCAGCTCGACCCGACGCAGGGCTTCGTCCGCCTGCGCCTCGGGCAGGCCGGCGCGAATGGCCTCGGCGGCGCTGCGTGCGCGGGCCGCGACGACCCGCCGCTCCTGGGGCGTGTCCTGCAAGGCGGCGGCGAGCTCCAGTGCGACCACACGCACCAGATCCGTCCTGCCGGCGGCTTCGAATGCCCCGAGCCAGGCACGCAGCTGGGTCAGGGAGGGCGGGGCGCTGCGGTCGCGCGTGCGCCACTCGGCCTCGCGCACGCGCACGGATCCGAGCTGCTCTGCGCTGCGCCGCAGCTCGTCGGCCGCCGCCGCGTCGTGCGGGCGGTAGGCGAGCCAGGTCGCGAGCCCCCGGAAGCGCTCGGCCACACCAGGGTCCGCCTGCGGCGCGTGCAGTGCTGCGTGGGGCACGCCCGTGGCGATGGCGCGTGCGCGCGCGGCGGCGGCGCCCTGGAGCGTCCCTGCCGGCTCCTGCACGGGGGGCGGGTCGCCCTGCGCCAGGGCGCGGGCGATCCAGAGGTGGGCCTCGATGACCCCGCGTTCCGTTCCATACCCGGCGGCGGTGAGGGACTCGAGTGAGTCCTCGAGTGCGGCGAGTGCACTGCCCACTTCGCCGGCTTCGAGGCGTAACAGGGCCAGGCTGCCGCGCGATGACTCCTCGCCGTGGCGATCGCCGACGCGGCGTCGCAGCTCGAGGGCGCGCCCCAGCTCGTTGCGCGCGGTGCGCAGCTCGGAGAGGTCGCGGGCCAGCACGCCCGCGTTGTTCGCCGCCAGGGCGCGCAGGCGCGCGTTGTCCGAGCGATCGAACGCCGCTTCGGCACCAGCCAGGGCGGAGCGCGCGGCCAGGGGCTCTCCCCGGCGGCGGGCGAGGTAGGCGCGGTTCAGCGCCGTTCGCCCGCTCAGGGTCGGGTCGTTCACCTCGCGCGCACAGGCCTCGGCCCGCTCGAGGGCTGCCTCGGCCTGCTGCGCCCGGCCGAGCTGCGCCAGG
>JAJFFA010001021.1 GCA_021776885.1 Planctomycetota bacterium | reverse complement strand
GCGCCGGTGCAGGTCACCGGCGCCGCGCCAGGACGTACGGCCCGGCCGTCGGGTCACTCGGGCAGCGTGTACAGGGCCTCGGCCCCGTGGAAGTCGGGGAACAGGAGCAGCGCGTCGAAGCGGAAGACGAGGCTGTGCAGGGTAGGACTCGACTCGCGCCGTGCGCTGGCCCAGGGCCGCAGGGGGCGCAGGTCGAAGACGCAGGGCTGGTCTTCGAGCTGGGCATAGAACGGGGCCAGGTGCGCAGAGCCCTCGGCGAAGTCGCGGCGCGTGCCGGCGCGGGTCGAGTGCCGCGCGAACACGCTCAGGTGGAACGAGTCGCTGCCTGACGCGAAGGCCAGCTCCGCCGCCAGGTTGCCGACGTCGAGCTGGTCATAGGGGCTGTAGCCGCGGCCCGCGTGGGCGCCACCGAGCTTGATCAGCACGCGCTGATCGGCGTCCGCGTCGAGACGCTCGACCAGATGTCGCTTCATGAGCCGGATGCGGTCGTGGTTGTTCTCGTAGTAGCGACCTGCCGCGTAGTGGGCGTAGACCCGCGCGCTGGCGGCCAGCTCCGAGACGATGCGCTGCCCCTCAGGCGGGCCGTCCGCGAACGCGGCCGCAAGGGCAGCGAAGTCGTCGGCATCCGCGGAGCTGAGGAAGCCCTGGGAGCGGTCGCCGGTCTCGAGGCCGACCAGGAAGCCCTGTTCCGCGCGCTCGTACGCGTCGGCGCACAGGCTGCGCGCCTGGGCTGTCAGGGCGATGTCCTGCAGGCGGGCCAGAAGCAGGCGAGCGGAACCGATGAACTCCTGGTCGATGCCCCAGATCGCGTAGTCGTGCTCGAGGGCCGCGGCCAGCAGCTCGCGCTCGCCGCGCCATTGGAGGAACGCCAGGCTGTGGGGCATCTCGAGCAGCAGCTCCTCCGCCGCCTGCATGCCGCCGCCGGCCAGGACGTCGATGAACAGGCGCGTGGACTCGGGCCCGGTCTCGATGGCGCAGGCGCCGTACCCGGCGCGGGCCAGGGCGGGCAGCAGCGCGCGGCACAGCGCGGGCGTCTCGCGGTTTCCGTGGCTCTCGCCGAGCACGAAGAAGCGCGCGGCCCTGCCCTGCTCGGCGAGCCACGCGATACCGGGACCGCCGAAGGCGTCCTCGTCCGCGCTCAGCTCGAGGCGCCCAGCTCGGATGAGCGGCTCGAGGGTCGGGTCGGGCTCGGCCTGCAGCGCGGCGCGGGTCGGGGGGCTCGAGAGCAGGAGGGTGACGAGGGCAGTGCTCGAGGCGAGGGTACGCAGCATGATCGGGTCTACGACGGGGTGGGGGGCTATTTGCCGCGGCCGCCAGGGTGAGGCCCCCGGACGGGGTGCAGCCTGCGCTCAGCGCGCTCAGGTTACCTCGCTCGAGGCGCCGCCCTCGGGACAGGCCTCGGGCGCGGCGCAGCGCACGACCTCGAAGATCGCGCTCTCCTGGGCCGGTTCGGCCATGGCGAAGGCGAGCAGGCAACGCAGGGCCTTCGAGGTATCGGGCAGGTTGTGGGCCTGGGCCATGCGCTGCAAGTACTCGAGCTGGCCGGCGTTGAGCTCGAAGGTGGCCGTGACGCGGTGCTTCATGACCCCATGCTAGAATGAAACCCGATGGTGGTCCGCGCCCCGTCCGCTGCGTCTCGCTCGAGCGCCCTCCTGGGCCTCGTCCTCGGTGTTGCCCTGGGCGCCGCGCCGGCGCAGGCTCAGTGCCGCAGCCTGGAGCGCGTCGATCTGACGCCAGCCGGGGCTCCCGGGGACGGCAACGCGTTCGCGCACTCGGCGCTCTCGGCGGACGGCGCTGTGCTGTACTTCACCAGCCGCGCCAGCGACCTGATCGCGAACGACACCAACGACAATCTGGACGTCTTCCGCCTGGAGTTCGCCAGCGGCCAGATCGAGCTGGTCACGCAGAGCTCGAGCGGTGTCCAGGGCACGCCCTCGTTCGAGGGCTTCACCTACCCGAGCTGTTCGGCGGACGGGCGCTACGTCGTCTTCTCCAGCTGGGGACCGAACCTGATTCCGGCGGATCTCAACGGGCACCAGGACATCTTCCTGCGCGACACCGTGTTGGGCCTGACCACGCGCATCAGCCAGGACTGCGGTGGCCTGGGCGGCTTCGGCAACTCGGACCGGGCGACGATCTCGGCGGACGGGCGCTACGTGGGCTTCACGAGCCGCGTGGAGACCCTGGTCGGTGGCGACCTGAACGGCTTCCAGGACGTCTTCGTGTACGACCGCCAGACCGACATGCTGGAGCTGGCCAGCGTCGACTCGAGCGGCATCCAAGCCAGCGCGGACTCGAACGGAGCGCGGCTCTCGGCGGACGGTCGTTGGATCGCCTTCTCCAGTGCGGCCACGAACCTGGTGCCCGGGGACACCAACCAGCGCAACGACATCTTCCTGCGCGACCTCGCCACGGGCCAGACCACTCTGGTCAGCCGCGACGCGCAGGGCGGGCTCGGAGACGGGCACTGCCTGTCCCCCTCGGTCGCCTCCGACGGTCGCTTCGTCGTGTTCCAGAGCACCTCCACGAACCTGGTGCGGGATGACACCAACGCCGTCCGCGACCTGTTCTGGAAGGACCTGGTCAGCGCAGAGGTGCGGCGCGTGAACGTGTCGTCATCGGGGGCGCAGTCGACCCTGGCCATGGACGACGACTACAGCCTCTCGGCGGACGATCGCTTCGTCGTCTTCTCGACCCGCGCGGCGCTCTCGCCCGAGGATCTGGACGGAGATCGGGACGTCTACCGCCACGAGCTCAGTAGCGGTCGCACGCAGCTGATGACTCCGGACGCTCTCGGGCCGGGGGAGGGGCGCTACCCGGCGGTCGGCGGGGACTCGGTCAGCTTCGTCGCCACGGGGGGCGTCTGGCGCACGCAGGTCGAGCAGTACCCGCGCAGCTTCTGCACCTCGAGCCCGAACTCGAGCGGCGCGGCGGCGCGCATGGACAGCCTCGGGGACGCGCACCTCACGGCCGCCT
>JAJFFA010000103.1 GCA_021776885.1 Planctomycetota bacterium | reverse complement strand
CGGGGCCGCTGCCGGTGGCGGGGCTCCGGACCGCGCCTCCGGGGGTGGCACGAAAAGTCGTCGTGGGTCCGGCAACGTTATCCGCATTCCCCCTGGTTCGAACCCTCGGGACTGCTGACGCCAAAGGGCTCGGTCCCCCGGCCTCACCTCCGTGGGCCGCACTCAGCGCGCTCGACCCACCTGGACCGGGTCTTCACGGACCCCACCGTGACCCCGGTCGGGAGCACGAGCTGAGCGCCTCCGCTACTCCCCGGCTAGCACCTCGATCTCGACCAAGAGCCCCGGCAACACGAGCTCCGCCACGCCGAGCAGGCTCTGGGGTGGGCGTGTCCCGGCCGGCGCGATCCACTCGGCGTAGACGTCGTAGTTCGCCAGGAAGCCCTTCATGTCGGTGGTGAAGAAGCGTAGCGAGAGGATGTTCGCACGCTCCATCCCGGCCTGCTCGAGGACGGCGTCGATGTTGGCCAGGGAGGCGGCGATCTGCGCCCGGATGTCGCCTGGGTGTCCGACCTCGAGGCCGAGCTCGGTCTCGGGCGCTTCGACCAGATCGACTTGACCGGACATGTGCAGAACCCGCTCGAGGCCCTGCACGACCTCGCCTTGGTCCATGCTGAAGGCGAGTCCCCACTCGACGGGGTTGACGGACTCCCGCCGCAGGGATCCGCAGGCGCTGGTGAGGACGAGGAGGAGCGGAACGCTGAATCGCAGGGTCATCGGAGTCAGGGTCGGGGTCGGGGGGTCTGGCCGGTTCAAAGCGGAGCCGGTGAGCATCATGCCCCCTCCCCGGACCCGCGGGCAATTCCTGGAAGGCTCGAGCCTCCCGTCGCGCCGACCCGTTCTCCCGCTGGTGGAACCAACTTTCAGCACGGCCTGCTCGCCCTGGAATCAGCGCGAGCGGTCCAGATCCACCAGGCCGGCCTGCGCCTCTCCGTGGCCGGGGCTGAGGAGCAGGGCGTGCTCGAAGCTGGCGCGGGCGCCGTCGCTGTCGCCGGCGGCGGCCATGCACTGGCCCAGGCGCACGTGGGCCTCGGCCAGGGCGGAGTGCACGTCGGCGTTCAGGACAGCCACCTCGACCGCCTGCGCCGGGCGCTCCTGATAGAGCAGGAGGTCGCAGACCTCGTCGAGCTCGCCGAAGCCGAAGTCCCAGGCCTCGGGCTCGGTCTCGCGCAGCTCGAAGTAGCGCTCGAAGGCGGCCTCCATGCCCTCGCTCTCCAGGACGTGGGCGAACTCCGCGGAGATACGCGGCGCGGGCAGCTCGAGCTCCTGCCCGAGGGCGGCGCGCAGTCCCGCGCGGGCGATCTCCCCGATGGGCGAGCGGTCGGAGTTGACCATGGCCACCACGCCGATGCCGTCGTCGGGCAGGAGCACGCAGAACGAGCTGAAGCCCGTGTCTCCGCCCGAGTGGCTGACCTGCGAGCGTCCTTCGAACTCGCCCAGGCTCCAGGAGAGCCCGATGCTCGGGGTCGCGTCGTCGCGCGACCACATCACGTCGTAGCTCTCCTGCGCGAGGATGCGCGCTCCGTCCAGCTCGCCGCGCGCCAGGTTGGCCAGCATCCAGCGGCACATGTCCTCGACGTTCGAGTTCAGGGTCGAGCTCGGCGCGTGGCGCCGGTTGTAGGGATAGACCGGGCAGGGCGCCTGGTCGACGCGCTTCGAGAAGGCCACGGAGTGGCCCTGGGTGTGGTGCTCGGGCGAAGTCTCGGCATGGATGAAGGAGGTGCCGCGCATGCCCAGCGGCTCGAAGATCTTCGCCTTGACGTAGTCCTCGAACGACTGCCCCGAGGCCTTGGCGATCACGTCCCCCATGGTGTCGAAGGCCATGTTGCTGTAACGCGACCCCGCACCGGGCGCGTACAGGAGCGACTCGCCCGCCAGGCTGCGCACGTAGCGCTCGGCTGCCCCCGGGTCAGACTGCGGCGCGTTCCACTGGTAGTCGCGCACGTCCGGGAAGCCGGAGGTGTGCGTCAGGATCTGCTCCACGGTGATCCCCAGGGAGGCCTCCTCGCGCAGCCGGAAGTAGGGCAGCAGCTCGACCACGCGCTGCTCGAGGGACAGCTTCCCGGCCTCGATCAGCTGCATCGCCGCGGTCGCGGTGAAGGGCTTCGAGACCGAGGCCATGTGGAAGATCGACTTCGTCGTGATCGCCCGCCCCGAACCGCGCCGCGCCTCGCCGAACCCGCGCGCGTACACGACGGCGCCGTCGCGCACGATGCCGATCGCGAGGCCGGGCAGGTGGTGTGCGTCGACGAGCTCCTGCAGCGCGGGATCGAGGACCGGCGCGAGGTCGGACGGGGAGCCATCGAGGAGCAACGGAACGACCAGGGCAAAGGCGAGGTTCATGTCCGCAGCCTAGCAGGGCCAAGCGCGATTCCGGGAGGAAGCGCGAGTCCGGGCCGAGCCTCAGCCCTCGCGCCCGCGGCGCCCGTAGCGCAGCCCCAGGGCGATCAAGAGCGCTCCCGCGCTGGCGCGGGTCAAGCCGCCCAGGAAGGCCGCGTGCACGTCGCGCTTGACCATGTTGTACGAGCGGCGCTGGGCGAACTCGCGGTGGGGGTCGGTCCCGTAGCCGGCCGTCGTCAGGTGCAGAACGGCCCACAGGACGCAACCCGCCCCCACGACCACGAGGGCGCGGGCCACGGGGGACGGCGGGGGAGAGTCGGGGGCGGAGGACATCGGCGGACTTCTCGTGCGCAGAGGATAGCGCGGAGCTTCCCCCGGCCCCCGCCGCGAGCTACGTTCGCCTCGAGAATGGTGTTCCGCTTCCTGCACTTGGCCGACCTGCACCTCGATTCGCACTTCGGTGGGCGGCCCGCGGCCCGGGAGCGGCTGCGCGAGGGGGCGCTGGAGGCCTTCGGGCGGGCCGTGGACCACGCCCTCGAGCAGCGGCTCCACGCCGTACTGCTGGCCGGCGACCTGTTCGACGACGAGCTCTTGTCCGTGCACGTCGAGCTGTTCCTCGTCAACGCCGTGCGGCGCCTGGCCCAGGGCGGGGTGCACGTCCTGATCGCCGCCGGCAACCACGACCCCGGCGCTGAGGGCTTCGCCCTGGCCCGCAGCGGCCTGGGGGCCGGCTCCGCGTCGGGCTCCCCATCCGGCTCGGAGCCCGCCGAGGCCGGCGAAGCGTGGCGCGAGCGGGTGCACGTCTTCCGCTCCGCGACCCCCGAGGTGGTGCAGATCGATGACGCCGAGGGCGCGCCCGTCGGCGTGGTGGTCGGGGCCGGGCACGAGGGGGCCCGCGAGGGGCGCAATCTGGCCTCGCGCTTCCGGCGACTGGACACGAGCCTGCCCGTGGTGGGCCTGCTGCACACCCAGGTCGACACGGCCCACGGCGCCGAGCGCCACGCCCGCTACGCACCGAGCACGCGTGAGGACTTCGAGCACCTGCGCTACGCCTACTGGGCCCTGGGCCACGTGCACCTGCGCCAGCAGCCCTTCGAGGGGCTGCCGGTCTGGTACTCCGGCAACCTGATCGGACGCTCGATGCGCGAGACGGGGCCCAAGGGCGGGCTCGAGGTCGAGGCCCACCCCGGCGCCTTCGCCGAGCCGCGCTTCGTGCCCTTCGCCCCCGTGCGCCACGAGACCCTCGAGCTCTCCGACCTGGCTCCCTTCGACAACCACGACGCCCTGGCGCGGCACCTGGCCGGCGCCGCCGCCCTCGAGGCCCAGGCCGGGGACGAGGCCCTGTGCCTGCGCTTCGCCCTGTCCGGCCCCACGCCCCTGGTCGGCAGCCTGCGCGACGCCACCTCGCGCGCCATGCTGGAGGAGGAACTGATGCGCTCGACCCGCGCCCTGGACATCGTCATCGAGGACCGCGGCCTGCACCGTCCGCGCGACCTCGACGAGCTGCGCGCCGTGCCGTCGATCCTCGGCCGCGCCCTCGACCTGCTCGACAGCGCGCGCGGGGACGACGCCCTGCTCGAACGGCTCGCTCCCCGCGAGCTGGCCGGACGGGAGGCTGCGGGCATGGGGCGCGGCGCGCCACAGGAAGGCGAGGCACGCCGCGCGTACCTGCGCTCCCTGCTCGAGGGCCTCGAGCACGAGCTGGTCGAGCGCTGCCTGCGCGAGGACCCCGCGTGAAGCTGCGCCGCCTCGAGCTGGGCGCCTTCGGAGTCTTCGAGCAGTGGACCCTCGCCACCGAATGCGACGTCCTCGTCCTGCTCGGCCCGAACGAGGCCGGCAAGTCGACCCTGGTCAGCGCCCTCGACACCCTGCTCTTCGGCTTCGAGCCCGCGTCCCGCGACAGCCACCCCCTGGCGCGCCTGGGTACGGCGGAGGCGCGCGACCTGAAGCTGGCCGGGGTGCTCGAGTCGCGCTCGGGGGCGCGCATCTCCGTCGAGCGCTCGCTCAAGTCCAAGGCCACGTCGCGCATGGGCGAGGGCGAGCAGCCGCCCCAGGGCACCCGCGGCGAGAACGTGCCCGTCCCGGGGCTCGAGTCCGTGCCCCGCGCCCTGTACCGCGCCGTGCACTCGCTCAGCGCCTCCGACCTGACCGCCTTCGAGAGCGGTGTGCGCCAGCACGTCGACCAGCTGCTCTTCGGCCAGCGCGGGAGCTCGGCGCAGCGGCCCTCCCACGACGTGCGCGACGAGCTGGCCCGGGAGCACCGCAGCCTGTGGCGCTCCGACCAGCGCGGGCGGCCCCACGCCCGGCGCCTCGAGGCCGACCTGTCCGTGGCGCGCGCCGACCTGGGTCGCGCCCTGGCCCGGGAGCAGGAGCTGCGCGCGGCCAAGCGCGCCGAGGGGGAGCTCGAGCAGGAGCTGAAGTCGCTGCGAGCGGCGCGCGCGGCCCTGGCCCAGAGGCGCGCCGACGAGCAGCTGGCGCGGGAGCTCGCCGAGCACGCGGCGCGCGAAGCGCAGCTCGACCCGCCCACCCTGCTCGAGCCCGGCGTGCGTCAGGCCCTCGAGGCCAGCCCGCTCCCCGACCCGCGCCTCAGCGCCGAGCGCATCGCGCGCATCCGGCGCGACGCGGCTCCCCTGCGCGCGCGCCTCGACCAGCCCACCCCGCCCTTCGACGAACGCGACCGCGCGCTGCTGACCCGCGAGCGCGCCATCGACCAGGCCATGCAGGAGCGCGGCCGGCACGCCGCCGAGCTCGAGGCCCTGGCGCAGGTCGAGCGCGAGGAGCGCGCGGAGGAGGCGCGTCAACGCCAGCGCGCCGTGGGCTTCGTGGCCGCGTCCGGCCTGGCCCTGGCCCTCGGCATCACCGCCGCCTCGGCGCCCCTGCCCGACGTGCCGCGCGTGATCCTGGGCGTCCTGGCCGGGGCCGCGCTGGTGGTCGG
>JAJFFA010001020.1 GCA_021776885.1 Planctomycetota bacterium | reverse complement strand
AAGGCGGCGCGCTCGTCCTGGCGCACCGACTCCCCGTCCGCGGCCAGGACCAGGCTCGACTCGTAGCGCCCGGCGTGACAGTCGCCACTCTTGAATTCGTCGCCCAGGGTCTCGGCCCAGCGCCGCCGCGTGTTGTCGGGGAAGATCAGCTGCGCCTTGCCCTTCCCGCGCTCCTGGTGGTCGAGCAGGACACCGCGCAGGACCTGCACGTGGGCCGGCTCGAGGTGACCGTTGGAGAGCACGATGCGCTCGATGCGCTGCTCGGCCAGGCTCTCGGTGATGTCCTCGATGATCGCCCACAGGGTGCCCGGCTTGAGCGTCACCGTACCGGGAAAGCCGTCGGAGAAGTGCGTCAGGCCGTAGCTGACGGCCGGTAGCACGAGGGCCTCGACGCCGGCCTCGGCCAGGCGCTGCGCCGCGCGCTGCGCCTGGGCGACGGCGATGGTCACGTCCGTGTCGAGGGGCAGGTGCGGGCCGTGGGGCTCGGTGCTGCCGATCGGCAGGATGCAGACCGTGTCCGGCCCGAAGCGTGCGGCGGCCTCCGGCCAGGTGAGCTTGGCGAGATCGGTCATGGGCGGACGCGGGAAGATAGCGCATCCGCGCCGGCCCCGCCCTGGTCGTCCGCCCGGCCGTCCCCCGCGTCAGAGGTTGTAGCGGCGCCAGAAGAGGCGCGTCGTGACCGGCCGGAAGCGCGGGCCCGCGGTCGGGGCGCGGGTGCTGCGGGTGTTCATCTGCAGCGAGCCACCTCCGTAGGTGTTCGGTCCACGGGCCGACCCCGAGCCCGTCCAGGCCGGGAAGCCTGCTGCACGCAGCAGACCACCGGAGAGTACGACCACGAAGAGGACGAAGAGGAGGAGCGGACCTCCCCCATTCTTGGGGCGACCACGCATGCGGAGGAATGTTTACGCCGCGGATCCCGGGTGGGACCGCGCAACGTCGGAGGCCGCGGGTCGGCGCTCCATGACTCAAGGATACGCCCCTGGAGGGCCGCGTGGGGCAAACAGGGGTGGGTTCCCGGAACATTAATGCCGCCCCGGGGGCTCGAGGCGCCCCCCTGAACCACGCGGGGGGGCTCGATCAGTCGGGGAGGGGCTGGTTCCCGCGCTCGCCAGCGGCGAAGCGATAGCCCTTCCCGCGCACGGTCCGGATCCAATCCGGTCCCTGGGCGCCCAGCTTGCGGCGCAGAGAGTTGATGCAGACCGCGACCCGGTTGGTGCCGGGGTCGTAGGCCAGTCCCCACACGCGCTCCAGGATCAGGGCGTGGGAGACGGGTCCGGGGTGCTCGCGCACCAGGAGCAGCAGGACCTCGAACTCGGTCGGAGAGAGCTCCAGGCGGCGGTCGATGACCACCGCGACCCGGCGCTGGGGGTCCAGCTCGAGTTCCCCGACGCGGATCGGGCGGGCGCGCTCGTGGGTGCGGCGCAGGCGGTCGAGGCGCTCGATCAGGAGGTCATAGCGGATGGGTTTGACCAGATAATCGTCAACCCCCTCGCGCATGCCCTTGATCTGGGCCGCCTCCTCGGCGTGGGAGGTCAGGAAGACCACCGGAATGCGGGAATCGATCTCTCGGATGCTCCCCAGGCACTCCCAGCCGTCCATCCCCGGCATCTCGATGTCGAGCAGGATGAGGTCGAAGTCCTCGCGCTTCTTGCGCCGCAGAAGGCTCAGGGCCTCAGCAGCTGACTCCACGATGAGACCATCGATGCCGACCTCTTCCAGGGCGATCCGAACGATATTGCGAAACGCGGACTCGTCGTCGATCACCAGGACACGCATGGGTAGATGTGGTCACGTGGTTGGCGCGGTGGGGTTGGTGAGGACTGGGAAGGTGGTCCGATGCGAGCGTGACGCTAACACAATTAAGGGTCGGCCAAGCCGGATTGAAGCCGACGGGGTCCCGGTTCAGAGGGTTTCGGCTTCGAGCTCTCGCCTCAAGACCTTCCTGGCGACCTTCCCTCGATCGTTCTTCGGCAGGCTCGAACGCCACAGGAACCACCTGGGGTACTTGTAGGGCGCCAAGGAGTCCTTTAGGTGCCGCTTGAGTGCCGCGGCTAGCCCGTCACCGGGCTCGTGACCCGCTCGGGGAACGACGAAGGCGGCCGGCTTGATCAGGCCTGCGCTGTCCTCGCGCCCGAGCACACAGACCTCGGCCACCGCCGCGTGCCGCAGGAGCACGTTCTCGATCTCGAGCGGCGAGACCCAGATCCCGCTGACTTTCAGCAGGTCGTCGTCCCGGCCCTCGTACCAGAAGAAGCCCTCCGGGTCGCGGCGGAAGACGTCGGAGGTGGTGCACCAATCGGCCTGGAAGGTGGCGTTGGACTTGGCCTTGTCGCCCCAGTAGCAGAGCGCCGTCGAGCCGCCGCGCACACGCAGCCGTCCCGGCTCCCCGTCCGGGAGCCGGGCGCCGGCGGGGTCGACGACCTCGGCCTCGTAGCCGGGCACGAGGCGTCCGAGGCTGCCGAGGCGCACCTCCCCCATGCGGTTCGAGATGTAGATGTGGAACATCTCCGCGGATCCGATGCCGTCGAGGATCTCGACCCCGGTGCGTGCCTTCCAGGCCTCGTAGAGGCTGGCGGGAAGGGCTTCGCCCGCGGACAGGCAGACCCGCAGGCTCGAGAGGTCCGCGGTCTCGATGCGCTCCGACCCCAGCATGTTCCCGATCAGGGTCGGCACGCTGGTCAGGAACGTCGGGCGGTGGCGCTCGATCTGATCGAAGAGTTCGTCGGCCGTGCTGCGCCCGGGGAAGAGCACGACCCCGGCGCCCACCCGGAAGGGGAACATCAGGTTGGTGCCCGTCGCGTACCCGAAGAACAGCTTGGGCACGGACAGGCAAACGTCTGACTCGACGTAGCCCGCGACCTGCAGGGCGTACGTCTCGGTGGAGTACGCGAAGTCCCCGTGGGTGTGCACGCAGGCCTTGGGCTCGCCCGTGGAGCCCGAGGTGAAGAGCCAGCCGGCCAGGTCGTCCGCGCGGGTGGCCTCGACCTGGCCGCCCTCTGCGTCGACGCCGGCCAGCGCCTCCTCGTAGGCCGTGAACTCTGCCGCATCGCCGCCGACCACCAGCAGCGTCTCGCACCAGCGCGCCTCCCGTGCGACCGCTCCGAGTTCGGACAGGACGTCGGCGCTCGTCACCACCACGCGCGCCTTGGTGTAGTCGAGGTAGTAGGCGAAGGAGTCCGCCTTGAGCAGCGGGTTGACCATCGCGAACACCGCCCCCACACGCAGCACCGCCAGCCAGGTCTCGACGAACTCGTGTCCGTCCGGCAGGACGATCAGGACGCGCTCCTCGGGGCGCACCCCGGCGTCACGCAAGAGCGCAGCCAGGCGCTCGACCCGGGCATGGATCTGGCCGTAGGTCCGGGCATCGTCCCCCACCGTGACCGCGACCTTGTCGCCGCGCCCGGCTTCCAGGTTCCGGTCGAGGTAGTAGGCCGATAGGTTGAGGTCCGCGGGCAGGTTCGGGACGTCGGTCGGATCCAAGGGCTTCAGTCGACGAGCTGGGTTTCGATCTCGAGGGAGCGGGCGCCCCCCAGCGAATCGACCACGTCGATCCGCAGCCGGTCGACGACGCGCGGCTCGAAGGGCGCCCCGCTGCGGCGGGTGCGCAGCACGTCGCGTAGTGTGCTCCAGGAGCGTGCCCAGGCCAAGGGCGGCCGCCAGCCGGCGCTGCCCCCGCGCGGGTCGAGCCCGTCGATCCCGTCCTCTCCGCCGCTGCCCGTCAGGGGCGCGAACCCGCGCAGGCCCACGGCGTAGTCCGACTGCGGCCCCGTGGCCAGGACGACCAGGTGGAAGACCTCGCCCGCCGAGAGCGCATGCGTGCCGACCTCGTCCCCGCCCGCCGCGGCGTCGTCCAGCACGAGGGTGACGGTTCCGTCCTCGTCCGTGAACCAGAGCACGACGTCCGTCGCGGAGTTCTCGGGCTGGAGGCTCGCCTGGACGACCACGTCCTGGGTCGCCTCGAAGCGGAAGGTGTCGAAGTCGTCACTGGCCTCGGAGATGGCTCCGTGCACGTCGACCCCGAAGCCCGGCACGACCTGGCCCAGGCTGCCGACGGTCCGCGCCTCCGGGACGTTGTCGTTGGGCTCGATCTCGAAGTGCTTGATCGTGACCGTGTGGCTGGACGCGGAGCCGAGCACGGCGCCGGTCGGGGTGCCGAGCTGGATCAGGAGCTCTTCGTCGAGCTCGAACTCGCCGTCGTCGGGGAAGGCGATGCGCAGCAGGGCCTCGGTCTCTCCCGCGGGCACGATCAGCGGGCTGACCGTCTGGGTGCTGAAGTCGTCGGGGGAGACGCTGCCGCCCAGGGTGAAGGGCACCTCGACGTCGGTCCCGACGACCTCGTCGAGCTCGACGCGGAAGACCAGGGCGCCCAGGCGCTCCTCGACGCAGGTCGGGTTGGCGCCCGCGAAGGCCACGGCCGGGCCCGTGGGGCCCGCCGGCGGGGCAACCTGGCCGGAACGACTGCCGCACGCGGCCTGGGCTTGCCGGGCGTCGTGGGCCGTAGCCGTGAACCGGGTTGAGGGGCCGAGGGGGGGCATCGCGCCGGGGGTGGGGGACGCGGACCGGGGAGGCTGGGGTGGGGTACCCCGGGACCGAATGGAGGTCACGCCTCAAGCGTATCCGGGTCCCACGGGCCGTGCGGGGGAACTGTCTTGGAGGGCCCTGGGGCCCTCTTGCCCGCGCGCCTGGAAGGCACTGGCGCACAGGGTCTTGCGTCCCGCTAGCCCTGGAACGCTGAGCTGCTCGTCCAGGGGGGCTAGCCCGGTGCCAGCAGGGTCGCGCCGCGGGTGGCCCGGCGCTCGAGGGCCGTGTGGGCCTCGGCGACGTCCCCCAGGGGATAGCGCTGGCCGATGTGGGCCTTGACCGCACCGGCGCCCACGACCTCGAAGAGGCTGGCGGCGCTGGCCAGCAGCTCGTCGCGGGTCGCGATGTAGTCGAAGAGCGACGGGCGCGTGACGAACAGGGAGCCGCGGGACGCGAGCTCGCTCAGCTCGATCGGAGCGGGCGGTCCCGACGACTGGCCGAAGGCGACCAGGGTCCCGCGCGGCGCCAGCGAGTCGAGGGAGCTCTCGAGGGTGTCGCGCCCGACCGAGTCGTAGACCACGCGCACGCCGGCGCCGTCCGTCAACGCCTTGACCCGCTCGGCCACGTTCTCGTCACGGTAGTGAACGACGTGCGTGCAGCCGGAGGCCCGCGCCTCCTCCGCCTTCTCCTCGGAGCCCACGGTCCCGATCACCGTCGCGGAGAGGTGTGCACCCCACTGACACAGGAGCGTTCCGACGCCACCCGCCGCCGCGTGGACCAGGATCGCGTCGCCCGCCTCGACGCTCACCGTTCGGCGCAGCAGGTACTCGGCGGTCATGCCCTTCAGCATCAGCGCCGCGGCGTCCTCATCGCTGATCCCGTCGGGCAGGCGCACGAGGCGTTCGGCCGGGTAGTTGCGCGCATCGCAGTACGCGCCGAGGGGCCGTGAGGCGTAGGCGACGCGGTCGCCCACGGCCAGGCCCTCGACGCCTTCGCCCAGCGCTTCGACGACGCCGGCGGCCTCGAGCCCGGGGACGAAGGGCAGCTCCGGCACCGGGTAGAGGCCGGTGCGGAAGTAGACGTCGATGTAGTTCAGGCCGATCGCCGTGTGCACGACCCGCACCTCCCCCGGGCCCGGGGGCTCGAGCTCGACCTGCTCAAGGGAGAGCACCTGCGGCCCGCCGTGCTTGCGGACGCGAACAACCCGGGCGCGCTCCGTCACGACAGGTCGATCGCGCCGAGGTCGGACAGGAAGGCGTCGGCGGAGGCGTAGCGCTCCTTGCGCACCGGCGACAGGCCGTGGGCGATCACGCCCTCGAGGTCCTCGGGCACGTCGAGCCCCGGGGCGCGGTCGCGCAGGCGCGGCGGCGTCTTCTGCATCTTGGACTGGAAGACCTCGACGTAGCTCTTGCCAGTCCAGGGCAGGACGCCGGCGACCAGCTCGAAGAGCACGGTCGCGACGTTGTAGAGGTCGGACAGCTCGTCGGGAGAGTCGCCAGTGAACTGCTCGATCGGAGCGTAGAACGGCGTGCCGATCAGGGCGGTGCGCGTACCCAGGTGCTTGGCCGCCCAGAGTCCGGGCGTGATGCCACCGTCCAGGAGGACCGCACTGGCGCGATCCTCACCGGCCTGGATCGCGGCCGGCTTGATGTCCCCGTGAACCAGGCCGGCGCCGTGCACGTCGACCAGCCCACGCAGCAGCGACTTGGCGAAGCGCACGGCCTCGCCCACCTGCATGCGCTGCTCCTGGCCCATCAGGGCGCGCAGGGAGACTCCGGGCGGAAAGTCCGAGACGTACAGCACCGACCCGTCGTCGAGGGTGTGCAGGTCGTGGAGCTGGACGACCGAGGGGGACGAGAGCCCGACCCAGGGTGCCAGGCGCTCGGCGAACTCGACCGATTGGGGGTGGTCCTCGAACAGGCTGCCGAGGAAGACCTGCAGCTCGCGGCGCGCTCCGTCGGCCTCGCGGTCCTTGACCTCGAAGGCCGCGCTCATGCCGCCTTGCCGGTGGGGACGCACGATCTCGTAGCGCTCCAGGAGAGCCTTTCCGGGGACGAGATCGAAGAGCGAGAGACTTGTGGTGCCCATGGGGATTTCGAGTGATCAGGGGGGTCGGGGTCGCGCAGGCGGGCCGGGTCTTACAGCACCTCGTCGAGGAACGCGAGCACGCGCTGCCACGCGGCCTCCGCGTCAGCCTCACGGTACGCTCCGCGCAGGGGATTCATGAAGCCGTGGTCTGCTTCGGGGAAGCGCAGGACCTCGAGGGGCCTTGCGAAGCGTCCCAGGGCCGCCTCGAGGGCGGCGATGTCCTGCGCGGGGATCGAGCTGTCCAGGTCGCCGAAGACGGCCAGCAGCGGGGCCTCGATGTTGAGCGCCAGCTCGAGGGGCTGCACCGGCCTGGTCTCGGACAGGTCGGGGTAGCAGATGCGGCCATAGCAGGAGACGACGGCCGACAGGTGCTGGCTCTTGCACGCGAGCAGGAAGGCCTGGGTGCCGCCCATGCAGAAGCCGATGGCCGCGACGCGTTGCGGGCCGACCTCCGGCAGCTGCGCGAGGTACTCGGCCGCGGCGGCCAGGTCCGCCGCCGCACGCCGGTCGGGGAGCTGCGCCAGCGCGGCGCGAATCTCGTCCAGCGCCCAGGCCGGCGCGGGCTGCTCGGCCGTGCTGGGCGGGCCAGGCACCCCCGCCCGCGAGTAGAGGTCGGGGACCAGGGTCACGTAGCCGGCACGCGCCAGCCGCTCGGCCGCCAGGCGCGTGGCCGCGTCGAGTCCGAAGACCTCGTGCACGAGCACCACCCCGCCCAGGGGAGCGGGGGGCGAGGAGGCTTCGGAAGACGAGGACCCTGCCGGCCGGAAGAGCTCGGCGCGCACGGGGTCACCTCCGTGACCGACAAGCTCGAGCTCCTCGGCGACCATGATCAGTAGGACGCGGCAGCCTGGACGTGCTCGGTCCACGTGCGCTTCTCGCGCAGCTCGAAGAGCGCTTCGGCGAAGGCCAGCAGTTCGTCCTCGCGGGTGTAGTAGTGCGGGCTGACCCGAATGCCGGCCTCGGGGCGGTGGTCGACCAGGATTCCCTGGCGCTCGAGGGCACGCACGAAGGCCGGGCCGTCCTCGTCCGGGCGCAGCTTGACCGTCAGGGTGCCGCCGCGCAGGGAGGGGTCGCGCGGGCCGAAGATCCCGAACCCGCGGTCCTCGAGGCGCGCGCGCAGGGCCTCGTTCAGGTGCACCGACCAGGCGCGGATGGCCTGGACGCCGACCTCGAGCACGGTCTCGTAGCCGGGCAGTGCGCCCACGTAGGCGGCCACCGCCGGGGAACCGTGCAGGAGCCGCCGGGCGCCCTCGGCGTAGCGCTGCTCGCCGAGCTCGAAGGCGAAGGGCGCCGCGTGGCCGGCCCAGCCCGTGATGCGCGGCGTGAGCTGCGCCATGACGTCCGGGCGCACGTACAGGTACCCCGCTCCGGGTCCACCGCAGAGCCACTTCACCGACCCGCCGCAGACCATGTCGACCCCCAGTGCCTGCACGTCCACCGGCACGGTGCCCAGGGACTGGTAGGTGTCGAGCAGCACCAGCGCGCCGACTTCACGCGCGCGCTCGCAGACCGCCTGGGCGTCCTGCAGGTAGGAGTTGCGGAAGCAGACGTGGCTGAGGGGAACGATCAGAGTCTCCTCGTCGATCGCCTCGAGCAGGCGCTCGGTGGGGACCAGGCCATCGGCCTCCCCCGGCACGCTCACGATGCGCGCGCCGAAGCGCTTGAAACCCTCCCAGACGTACATGTTCGTCGGGAAGTTCTGGTCGGTGTAGACGACCTTGTTGCGCGGGCCGCTGAAGTCGAGGCTCGAGCCGATGATGCTCTGGATGATCGACACGTTCTGGTGCATCGCGACCGTGCCCTCGGGCGCGTTCATGATCTTGCCCACGACGTTGCCGACGTCGATGGGCGAGTCCCACCAGCCCTCGGCCCAGGCTCGCACCCCACGCGTGGCCCACTGTTCGGCGAAGCCGCGCAGGCGCTCGTAGACACCCTCGGGCATGGCGCCGAGGCTGTGGTTCACGAGATAGGTGGTCTCCCCGACGATCGGGAAGCGCTTGCGCCAGACTTCGGGGTCGAGGAGGGCGGTCATGCGCGGATGGTAGCGCAAACCCGGCCGGCGGCGCGCTCAGTCCAGCGGCGGCGGGTCCTGGAGTTCGGCGATGCGCCGCTCGGGGTCACCGATGCCGGTCAGCTCCCGGGCCGGGATGCGCAGGCGCTCCACGGGTCGGCCGCCGAGGATGTGCTCCTCGATCAGCTCGTCCAGGTCGTCCAGGGTGACCCCGCCGTACCAGACCCCCTCGGGGTAGACGACCAGGGCCACGCCGCGCGCGCACTGGTCGAGGCAATACGCCTTGTTGGCCCGCACCACGCGCTTCAGGCCGCGGGCGTAGAGCTTGGTCTTGAGGGCCGCCGCCACCTCGGCTCCCCCGGCTGCCGCGCAGCAGCCCTTGGGGCTGCCCGCGGGTCGCTGGTTGATACAGATGAAGACGTGGCGTGCGAAGTCCGGCATGGCTGGGTCTCGTTCTCAGTCGGCGCCGTCCAGGAGCGCCTTCGACAGGATCACCTTCTGGATCTCGCTCGTGCCCTCGTAGATGCGCAGGGCGCGCACTTCGCGGAACAGCCGCTCGACGATCTGCCCCTTGCGTACGCCCAGGCCGCCGTGGTGCTGGACCGCACGGTCACAGATCCACGAGGCCGTCTCGGTGGCCCACAGCTTGGCGCGCGCCACCTCGCGCGTGGCACGCTCGCCGCGGTCCACGGCGGCGGCGGCCTCGTCGACCAGGAGCTCCGCCGCGCGCAGGCGCATGTCCATCTCGGCCAGGTCGAAGCGCAGTCCCTGCTGGCGCGCCAGGGGACGCCCGAACTGCTCACGCTGGGCGAGGTGCGAGAGGGAGGCATCCAGGGCACGCCGCGAGAAGCCGTTGGCGGCGGCGGCCACCGAGGTGCGGAAGCGCCCGAGGGTGGCGAGGGCCAGCTCGAGCCCCGCGCCGGGCTCGCCCAGGAGGTGCTCGCGCGGGACCTCGACCTCGTGGAACAGGACCTCGCCGATGGGGTGCGGCGCGATCACGTCGAAGGGCCGCACCTCGATGCCCCGGGAGCGCGCGGGCACGAAGCACATCGAGAGCCCGGCCGCGTCCCCGGGTTCGCCGGAGGTGCGTGCGAGCACCGTGAAGAAGTCCGCCAGGGGCGCGTTCGAGATGAAGGTCTTGGTCCCGCGCAAGAC
>JAJFFA010001019.1 GCA_021776885.1 Planctomycetota bacterium | reverse complement strand
CCAGCGCCCCGGCCCTGGCCGGCGACCCGGGGCGCGGACTGCCCGAGGGCCAGGTCGAGGAGGCCCTGATCGAGGAGGCCCTGGCCCAGGTGCGCGCGCAGTCGGAGGCCTCGGGCGGAGCGGCCGACGACGCCAGCGGCGGGGGGCCGCCCCGTGCCAGCGGCGGGGCGCCGCCCCGTAATGGGGCAGATACAGAGCTCGCCAGCGGGCAGACGCAGGCGGACGAGGAAGTCGACGCAGGAGACCTGGCGGCGGCCGAGGAGACCCTGAGCGGGGCTCTCGAGGAGGGTGCCAACCGCCTGCCGGCCTACGATGCCCAGCTGCTCGAAGCTCAGCTGGACCTGGCCAAGGTACGCCTGGCCCTGGGCAAGCTCGCCGCGGCGCGGGGCTTGCTCGAGGAGGTGCTCGCGAACCTGAACGCCAGCGGCTTCGGCGCGGTTCCCCAGGCCCTCGGCCTGCGCGGCTGCCTGGCGGACACGCTCAAGGCCCAGGGCGACTTCGTGGCGGCGGAGGAGCAGGAGCAGCAGATCGTCGCCTCGCTGACCGAGAACGACCCCGCGCGGGAAGCCGCGCAGCGACGCCTGTGGTCGACCCGCCGGGCGCAGGGGAGTCCGCGCGGTGCGGGCCCGGGGGGCGCGGCGCGCGAGCTCTTCGGCCAGGTCCAGTCCGGAAGCGGCAGCGACGCGGAGGATCCTCTGATCCAGCTCGAGCTCGGCGAGACGGCCCTGCGCGACGAAGACTTCGGTGCTGCGGCCGACCTGTTCGGGAAGGCCGCTGCCAAGCTGCCCGAGGGCAGCTCCGCGTCACGCAGGGCCCATCGCGGGTTGGCCGAGTCCCGCCGCCGGGAGGGCTACGCCGGCGCCGCGGCCGAGCTCTACCGCAAGCGCTGCGAGGCGGCTGCCCGGGGGCAGGCGGACGAGCGTGAAACCCTGGCTCTGCGCGAAGCCGAGGCCGAGTGCATCGCCGAGGACGGTCGCGAGGGTGAGGCGCGCGCGCTCTTGGTCCAGCTGCTCGCCGAGCGTGAGCGCAGCCAGGGGACGGACCACCCCGACGTCCAGAACACGCGCCGGACCTTGGCCCGGGTCGAGGAGCAGCTCGGCAACATGGACGCCGCGCGCGACCTGCGGCAGGAGGCGGTGGCCGCCTTCGAGCGCACCCTGCCCCCCGACCACCCGACGCTGCAGGACGCGCGCCTGGGGCTCGTGCTCTTGCTGCGCCAGATCGAGGGGGAGCAGGCCGCCGCACGCCTGCTCGAGGAGATCGTCGCTGCGCGGGCGGTCGAAGCCAGCGTGGCCGCAGACCTGACCGAGCGCATGGGCAGGGCGGCGGCCTACCAGGGCGAGTGCCGCTTCGCTGAGGCCCTCGAGCTGCGCCGGGACATCGTCGAGGAGCTGCGCGGCGCGCGGCCCGCCGGCGATCCGGCTCGGCTCGACGCCACGCTGGAGCTGGCTGCCCTGCTGCGCGTCGTCGGACGCCGCGATGAGGCGCTGCCGCTGGAGCTCGAGGTGGCGCAGGCGCCGCCGAGCGCCCTGGCCGGTACCACCGGTATCGCGGCGCCCGACGAGGCCGCCAGGGCCCGGACCTATCCGCCGCGGGTGCGCATCGACACCTCGTCTGCGGACCCGAACGGTGAGTTCGAGCTCCTGGCGACCATCGAGGATCCCTCGGGCCTGGCCGGGGTCGAGGTCGAGCAGGACGGCGTCCAGCGCTGGGTCAGCCTATTCGGCGCCGAGTGGACTCCGGACGCGACGGGAAGCCGTGGGCAGCTGCGCCTCTCCCTGCGCATCCCGGACGATCGCATGGTCAGTGTCGTGTGCGTCTCGGCCGAGAACCCGCGGGGCCTGAGCGCCGGCACGCAGCAGGCGGTGCGGCGCTCGCGTCCGCAATAGCGGCGGGGGGCAGGTTCCCGGGACGGGCGGCGACTGGGGGGGGTAACTGGAGCGGCGCCGGGGGTACATTGGACCCGTACGCCCGAGCCCGTCTGCCCAGCGATGCCCATGAAGTCCGTCCTCGCCCTCTTTGCGCTCCTGTCCGCCCTGCTCGTCGCTCCGCCGGACGACGACATCGTGCGCGAATTCAAGAAGTACTTCCGCAAGTACAAGGAGACCTCCGTGCGCGTGGAGGCGGTCCGGGCCCTCGAAGGCAACGAGACGAAGGGGGTCGTCGGCGCCCTGGTGCCGGTCTTGAAGGACGACGACGCCGAGGTGGTCGGCGCGGCCATTCAGGTGCTCAGCGGCTTCAAGGAGCCCGCGCCGGTCGCCGCGTTGCTGGAGATCCTCGAGAAGGACAAGAGCTCCGAGGTGCGCACCGGGATCCTGCGCGCCATCACCCTGGGGAACTACAAGGGAACCGCCCGCGCTCTGCTGGCTTGCCTGCCCGATCGGGAGTGGCAGGTCCGGCGTCGCGCCGTGCTGGCCCTGGCGCAGGCCGATGAGCCCGTCGCCCTCGAGGACGAAGATCCCGAGGAGGTGCCGCGGATCGGGCCGCTGCTCTTGCCCCTGACCAGCGACCCCGAGGTGGCCGTGCGCGCGGCGGCTCTCGAGTCCCTGGCGGCGCGCGACTCGGAGCTCGTCATCGACCCGGCCCTCGCGTCCCTCGAGGACGACTCGTGGCAGGTGCGCTCGGCGGCCATCGCGGCCCTGGGCAAGGTGCGTCGGACGCGCTCGGTCGGTCCGCTGCTGGAGCGCATGGCCATCGAGGAGGGGCGCCTGGTCGAGGACCTCGCCCGTGCCCTCGACGATCTGACGGGCAAGGGCTTTGGCCAGCGGCTCGATCTGTGGCAGCGCTTCTGGGACAGCTACGCCGAGACCTACGAGATCCCCTCGGACGCGGAGCTGGCGGCGCTGCGTGAGCGCCAGGCGGAGCGCCAGGCCGAGTACACGCCGCCCACGGGAACGAGCTACCACGGCATCGATACCCCCAGCCGCTCGATCCTGTTCGTGATCGACATCTCGGGCTCGATGGAGAACGAAGTGATCGAGAAGGAGCGCTTCGAGGAGGGCGACTACCCGTCGTACGCGCGCATGGACATCGTGAAGACCGAGCTGGCGCGCACGGTCGAGGGCCTCGAGTCCTACGTGAAGTTCAACATCCTGTCGTTCGCCACCGAGTTGAAGTCGTGGAAGAAGACCCTGGTCACGGCCAACGTGCTCAACAAGTCGAGCGCTGCCGACTGGGCCAACCGGCTCGAACCCCTGGGCGGACACTCGAAGGAGGGCCTGGCCGCGGCGGGCTTGACCGGCTCGGCCGACCTCTCGTCGGGCAAGACCAACACCTACGGCGCCCTGGCCTGGGCCCTCGGCATCCCCGAGGAAGGGGCTCGACGGGACGACTACGAGGTCGACGTCGACACGATCTTCTTCCTCTCGGACGGCCGACCGACCCACGGCCGCTACGTCGACGCGAACGACATCCTGAACGCGGTGGAGGAAGCGAACTCCCTGCGCCGCGTCGTGATCCACTGCATCGCGATCGGCGACTTCCAGAAGAGCTTCATGGAGCGCCTGGCGGAGCAGAACGGCGGGGTCTTCGTCGACCTGGGCAAATAGGGCCCGGAATCGGACCGGGATTCACCCGGCGGCGTTGACCCTGGCGGGACCCGCCCCTAGATTGTCTGCCCCTTCGGTCGGGGTGTGGCTCAGCTTGGTAGAGCGCTGCGTTCGGGTCGCAGAGGTCGGAGGTTCAAATCCTCTCACCCCGACCATTCTCACGGTCACCCAGGGCCTGCGTCGTGACGCAGCCGGGTCCGCCGAGATGGTTCGCCGCCAGGGAGCCCAGCCCCTGACTCGGCCGGATGACTCGGCCGGATGACTCGGCCTTGGGGCCGTCGGCCCGTCGCCTCCCTAGGCCAGGCCCCGGGCGAGGGCGCGTCCCGCCACGACCGCGACCAGGCCCAGGCCGACGTTGGCCGCGACGTTGGTGCCCGCCGCCACGAGGGAGCCCGTGCGCAGGAGCGAGAAGGTCTCGATGCCGAAGGTCGAGAACGTCGTCAGGGAACCCAGGACGCCGACCGCGAGGAAGTGCCGCGTGGTCTCGGACAGGTTCGAGCGCTCCGCGACGAGGGACAAGGCTCCTATGGCGAAGCAACCCACGACGTTGACGGCGAGGGTTCCCAGGGGGAAGCGCTCGGCGTGGCGCGCGGCCCAGGTCGAGAGCCCGTAGCGCGCGATCGCGCCCACGAAGCCTCCCAGCCCGACGACGAAGAGCAGGGTCACGCCGGCTAGCACTACCGGACGCGGGCCCCCTGCGCCAGGGCGAGGGCCGCGTGGGTGCTTGACTTTTTCCTTTGAATCCGCGTCTACGGCTGGGTACCTAGGGGTAGGATTTCTGACTGGGGTTCGGGGCCAGGCCCCGCCCCTGGTTCGGTTGGATCGATCCGCTCGATCCCGTCGCTCCGGCGCTCCCCGCCCGCCTCCCAGGCCCCTCCGTGCGAGGGACCGTTCGGAAGCAAGTCCGGTGGATCGCCCACGAGGAAGCCCGCTCGATCCAGGTTTCGGCAGAAGCCCGCGCGCGTGCTCGGCCGCCTTGACCCGCCTCTTTTTTTTGGCGTCAACTCGCATTCCGTCGAGTTCGACCCACTCCCATTGGTCGCGGTCCCTCTCGACCGCGCAGCCAGACGGCTGACCCCAACACGAGGATTCGTGTGGCATCCAAGGACTCGACCCCGACCAGCGCGCAGGACAGCCTGCCCTTCGGCGCCATCCGTGAAGAGGGCGCCGGCGAGCGTACGACGAAGAAGCGTCGGCGTTCGCGGCGCAAGAAGCCAGCCGAGGGTTCGGGCGCTGGCGCCGAGCGATCCGCGGACTCCCCTGAGCGCAGCGAGGGTGGGAACGCGAACCAGAACGGCAAGGAAGCCGACAGCCAGGCCAAGGGCCAGGACGGAAACCCCGGCGGAAACCAGGGCGGAGGAAACGCCGACGGCCAGCGTGAGGGGCAGCGCGAAGGCCGCAGGCGTGGGTCGCGCCGTGGCGGACGCAAGCGTCGCGGACGCGGGGGGCAGCGCGACGGCGAGGGGGGCGGCGGCCAGCGCCCGAGCGAGGGCGTAGAGCGCAAACCCCGCGAGCGTGATGGCGCCGAGTCCGAGTCCGAGGCCGACGCGGCGAATGCTCCGGCGCGGACCGGTGGCGGAATGTTCGTGCTCGACAAGGGCGGCGTCGGCGTCCTGCGTCAGGAGTCGGCTCTGTTCAAGCAGTCCAAGGACGACATCTACGTCCCCAAGCGCTTGATCCAGTCGGAGCGCCTGCAGGA